>NZ_JBRAGO010000012.1:0-58474 GCF_052746595.1 Leptodesmis sp. | reverse complement strand
TGTTCCTAAACCTCTGATGCCACAAGGCGTTGAGCACAGATTGTTCCAGGCGGGAGGTGGACGTGGGGCGAGGCGACGTTCCTAAACCTCTGATGCCACAAGGCGTTGAGCACTAGCCGGAACCGGAATCAGTTTTTCCGATAACTACAAGTTCCTAAACCTCTGATGCCACAAGGCGTTGAGCACATTCCTACTTCGGTCGCTGTCAAGCAGATCTAGAAGTTCCTAAACCTCTGATGCCACAAGGCGTTGAGCACGAAATTCTCCAGCACGGTTTATCCCTACTGGAGTAACTAGTTCCTAAACCTCTGATGCCACAAGGCGTTGAGCACACAAGTAGAAGCAGACCTATCATCACGCTTCTCAGGTTCCTAAACCTCTGATGCCACAAGGCGTTGAGCACAGTGCTTGAATGGAAACTCTAGGAACCGGAACCTAGGTTCCTAAACCTCTGATGCCACAAGGCGTTGAGCACTTGTCGTTCTTTTTCTGATTCATATGGGAAAGTTGGTTCCTAAACCTCTGATGCCACAAGGCGTTGAGCACGTAAGCTTACTGCGCGGCTTCGTCAAGTACGAAGGTTCCTAAACCTCTGATGCCACAAGGCGTTGAGCACTAAACCCTTTCTTTATAGCTACATTCAGGAATCCTGTTCCTAAACCTCTGATGCCACAAGGCGTTGAGCACACGAGGGTTTCTACTGGGACTGCATACATGTCCCAGGTTCCTAAACCTCTGATGCCACAAGGCGTTGAGCACACTGTGGAAAGTTGGATGGGTCACAATTTCCAAATGCCGGCCCACGGGACTGAAACAAAGTTGCAGACGGGGACACGCTGACGATTGAGAGCAGTCACAATATCAAATCCCGGCCCACGGGACTGAAACGTTTGATTGACAAAGTGCAAATTAGTATGGACAGTGATAAGGGTAAACAAATTCACTGATATGCCATGAGGATATCCCGGTATGCATTTAAGTGAACTGACCCACCCTAATCAGTTACACGGTTTGTCCATTCATCAACTCCAGCAAATTGCTCGTCAAATCCGCGAAAAACATTTGGAGACCGTTGCAGCCACTGGTGGACACCTTGGTCCTGGCTTAGGAGTGGTAGAATTAACAATCGCTCTGTATCAAACACTCGATCTTGATCGTGACAAAGTTATCTGGGATGTTGGGCATCAGGCATACCCCCACAAGTTGCTGACCGGGCGTTATTCTCAATTTCACACCTTGCGGCAGAAAAATGGAATTGCAGGTTACCTAAAGCGCTGTGAAAGCAAGTTTGACCACTTTGGCGCTGGCCACGCTTCCACTAGCATCTCGGCAGCCCTGGGGATGGCTCTGGCCCGTGATATGCAGGGTGAAAAGTTTAAAGTTGTGGCTGTCATTGGTGATGGTGCCTTAACCGGAGGTATGGCTCTGGAAGCCATTAATCATGCAGGTCACCTGCCTAAAACCAACCTGCTAGTCGTGCTGAATGATAACGAAATGTCGATTTCTCCCAATGTGGGAGCGATTCCTCGCTATCTCAACAAACTCCGCCTCAGCCCCCCGGTACAGTTTCTGACCGATAATCTGGAAGAACAGTTTAAACACCTGCCTTTTGTGGGAGATTCCCTGGCTCCGGAGTTGGGGCGTGTGAAAGAAGGGATGAAACGGTTAGCCGTTCCCAAGGTCGGGGCTGTCTTTGAAGAGCTGGGATTTACCTACATTGGACCGATCGATGGTCACAATCTGGAGGAATTGATCAGCACCTTCCAGCAAGCTCATCAACATCCTGGCCCGGTGCTGGTGCATGTGGCCACTGTGAAGGGCAAAGGTTACGAAATTGCAGAACAAGATCAGGTGGGATACCATGCCCAGAATCCGTTTAACTTGGCCACTGGCAAAGCGATACCATCCAGCAAGCCCAAACCGCCCAGCTATTCTAAAGTGTTTGGTGAAACCCTCACCAAGATTGCCGAAAATAACCCCCGTGTCGTCGGCATCACCGCAGCAATGGCAACGGGTACAGGATTGGATATTCTTCAAAAACGAGTTCCTAATCAATACATTGATGTTGGGATTGCGGAACAACACGCAGTGACGCTAGCGGCAGGGTTGGCCTGTGAGGGAATGCGTCCGGTAGCCACCATTTACTCCACCTTCCTGCAACGCGCCTTTGATCAGATCGTTCACGACGTTTGTATCCAGAATCTCCCAGTGTTCTTTTGTATGGATCGGGCCGGAATCGTGGGAGCCGATGGGCCGACTCATCAGGGAATGTATGACATTGCTTATCTGCGCTGTATTCCCAATATGGTGCTGATGGCTCCCAAAGATGAGGCCGAACTGCAACGCATGGTGGCTACTGGCATTCAGTACACCGATGGCCCGATCGCCCTCCGTTATCCCAGAGGCAATGGCTATGGTGTGCCGTTGATGGAAGAAGGCTGGGAGCCGCTGCCGATTGGTAAGGGAGAACTATTACGCCACGGGGATGACATTCTACTGGTGGCCTATGGGTCGATGGTGTACCCCTCGATGCAGGTAGCCGAAATTCTCCATGAGCATGGGATTGGAGCAACAGTGGTCAACGCCCGGTTCGCTAAACCTCTGGATACCGACCTGATCCTGCCCCTAGCGGGAAAAATCGGTCGGGTGGTGACTTTTGAGGAAGGTTGCTTACCGGGAGGATTTGGCTCTGCGGTGGCAGAAGCTCTGCTGGATGCAGATATCATGGTGCCAGTAATCCGTATTGGAGTCCCCGATCAGTTAGTGGATCATGCTAGCCCGGATGAGTCCAAGGCGGATCTAGGATTGCTGCCTGACCAGATGGTCGATCGCATTTTGCAGAAGTATTTCAGCAAACAAGCCACTGCAGCGATCGCCTAATTTCTTAAAAAGCCAAAAGGCAGAGGGCAGAAAGATGGGATTCTAGTATCCTCTGCCCTCGTCTCGTTATTCCTTATCTCGTTGCACCGCTCGAACAATGCGGGACAGTTCCGATTTTTCATCCACAGAAATCCGGGTGGGAGAACCACTGATAATCCGTTCAAAGTTGCGGAAGGAGTCCCTAATTTCGGGGCCATGATCGCTAATCGTGTACTCCCGGATGCCCTTGTCATGCCAGGAACCACGCATCTTAAAGACATTAATGGCACGAGACATTTCACCACGAATTTCCACATACTGCAACATCAAAATTGTGTCGGTAATGGTGGAAATGTGAGAGTCCGTAATGGAGTGCGATCCCATGAATTGATCGGTGGTGTTGGTGAAGAAACCCGTAATTTCTTCTTGCTTGGCGAACCCCGTCACCCCAATAACAAACTGACGAAACGCGTTGTTACTGACCCCTCGGGCTAGAGCTGAGAGAGAATCAATCGCAATCCGGGACGGTTTAAACTCTGAAATTTCCTGCTTAATGATTTGCAGGTGATCTTCCAACCCTGCCGATTCCGGGTATGCACAAAGAATTTTCAGTAGCCCTTTTTGCTCCAGATCTTCAAAATCAATGCCCCAGGAGTAGGCATTCCGAGAAAGCTGGGCACGGGATTCTTCATAGGCAAACAGCATTGCCCGTTCACCCCGGTTGCAGCCTTCCTGCAGAAACTTGCTGACCAGTAAGGTTTTGCCCGTTCCTGTAGCTCCGGTTGCCAGGATGATGGAGTCTTTGAAAAAGCCACCGCCACACATTTCGTCTAGGGTTTTAACACCAGAAGATACCCGCACATTCGACGATCGCTGGGTCAGCCTCATGGCTCCTAACGGGAAGATGTTGATGCCTTGATTGGTAATCGTAAAGGGATATTCCCCTTTCATATGAGTAGTGCCACGCAGCTTGAGAATTTCGATCGTCCGGCGACGGCGTTCTCCTTCCAGCACATTACGGACGATCACCACATTATCCGAGACAAACTCTTCCACTCCGAAGCGAGCGACTGGGCCATATTCCTCTACCCGCTCCGTAGTCATGATAGTAGTGGCTCCGACCTGCTTCAAGCGAGCAACCAGGCGAAAGATCTCGCGCCTCACCACAGAAGCAGCATCGTACTGTTGAAATACGGCAGTCACTGAGTCGATCGATACTCGCTTGGCCTTATACTTACGGATAGCGTATTGGATACGTTCAATCAACGCAGAAAGGTCGAAGTTTCCCACAATATCCTGACCTTCGGGATCGGGCGAGGCATCCAGGATAAACAACTTCCCTTCATCTACGAACTTTTGTAAATCCCAACCAAGACTAAAGGCGTTTTTGATGATATCTGCCGGAGATTCTTCAAAGGTAACAAATACACTAGGTTCATCAAAATAAGTAATTCCGTTATAGAGAAATTGAATAGCCAGCAGGGTTTTTCCGGTACCCGAAGTACCACTCACTAGAGTTGTTCTGCCAACAGGTAATCCACCATGACTGATATCGTCAAATCCCTCAATCATGGTACGAATTTTGTGGACTCCGGATGCATTCATCCCTCCAACGGCGCTTGGGTTAAGTTGATTCATGGTGGTTAAATGACTACTAATTCTAGATTTAATAAAAAAAAGATGTATGAGAAATAAAGGATCAGGGCTGATTCAGAGGGGCTTTCAGTTACTTCAATTTCAGAGCCAAAGGTTCTCTGCTGAAGAAACACCCGTTTTCTGACTGCACTTAATTGATCAGTCAGACTCCTGCTGCATTGTATTTTCTTCGTCCCGCAACTCTTCATAGAGCAAATCAAGGCCAATCAATACCTTTTCTCGATCAGACAGATCTCCAATAATCTTACGGACTGGAGGGGGCAAAATTTTGGCCAGAGTCGGAGTTGCCAAGATTTTATCTTCTTCTGCGAGTTGAGGATTTTTCAAGACATCAATCACTTTCAGGGCATACACCCCTTGAAATTCTTCTTCAAGAATCGTGTTCAAGGTCTTTAAAGCCCGAATAGAGTTTGGTGTATTTCCAGCAACATAGAGTTTGAGGACGTAGATTTTTTTCAGAGGACTCATAGATTC
Source organism: Leptodesmis sp. (assembly GCF_052746595.1). Classification (NCBI taxonomy): domain Bacteria; kingdom Bacillati; phylum Cyanobacteriota; class Cyanophyceae; order Leptolyngbyales; family Leptolyngbyaceae; genus Leptodesmis; species Leptodesmis sp. Next base: position 53,485 of record NZ_JBRAGO010000012.1, on the reverse strand, counting down.
TCGTCTTTAAGATTTCCTGGTATAGAACGTCGATACATTTCACATAGGTGAGCGATGACATCAATCAGGGTCAGGCGATAATCTAGCAGGATTTCCTCGCTACGACCCTCCAATTTTAGCTGCTTGGAAAACTCGTCCATGAGATTCATGTGAATCTCTACAATTTGTGCCGTGGGAATGTCAGCGAAAAAGGCCATATTTACGAAGTTGTCGATCTTTTGATTGAGGGTGCCGTCTTCCAGGAAGTAGCAAAGAACGATACTCCGATAGTCCTCCCTCAGCTTTTCCAGCAATTCCTGCTTTTCGTCGGCAGGAAGATGACGGAGAAAATTTTGCGGATTCCGTTTAAAGTACACGCCCAGGTATCCTAGCCGTTCTTTTAATTTCTCGCTCAATCGGTGCTGCTGCTGCTGCAAAGAAGTTCGCTCCGATTCCGAGCTAACTTCAGCGGTGGGTGTAGCCCTGGTAACATGACAGGCAGGAGACAAGTTGATAAAGCGAGCGATCGCCTGATCAACATAGTGGCTAATATTGTTTGACTCAGTAACAGGCATAGAAACTTCAGCAATGTGGTACGTAAAGAAGCTTTCTTCTGCCTCTGCAGGAGCTTGATCTGGCGGAGTGGCTGGACTCGCGCCGTCTGCTAGGATAATCGATTGATCGATTGAATTTTCCGAGGGAATAATTACAGCCGGAAGTAACGTCACATGGCGATATAACCAGTTCACCAGATAGGGCAGGTTATTGTCTCCTTGCAGGATCAGGCAATCCAGATGCTGCTTCTCTTGTTCAATAAATCTGCAAAATTCTTCATTAGAGCGGAGAATTGTGATTTGGTACTGGACTTCCGTGGTGGAATCAGCTTGCGGTGGGTGACTCAATGCGTCTGAAATCGCCTGAGCCAGAGTATCGGAAAACAGAAGAGCGCAAATTGAAAGTCGGGGATGCAAGGGTCGTTTGGGGAACGAAAGCAAAAAACAAGTGCAAGGATAGAACCAGGTGAAGCAGAAACCTTAATACTTTATTAAGGCCCAACTTTAATTAATTATAATCGTCTTCCGGTAGCCTCTAATTCCAGAGCCATAATTGGAAGTGTCAAACCAAGTCCAGCTAGAGAACGGTTGTTTTCCCATAACAGAAAATACGGCTCTGGATGTGGACAGGGTTTATTTTGGGATCATTTGTCAGAAGCCGTTTGCTGATTGCCACTCGTTCGCCTTTAAAACCAACATTGATAAAACCAACAGTTAGTTATAAAACCAACATTTAGTAGCCGTTCAGTACTTCAGTGCTGTTTCTCACAGCAGGTTGGGCATGATTGCAAGTAATCTCGTCCTCAAAGAATTCATCCAACCGATCCTTACCTGCCCAGGAAACATTAGCGTTAGGGACGTGTTGGATTTGATGACTCGCTATCCAAATCAGCCACTGGCATTGGTCAATGACCGCCAGGAGCCGCTAGGTCTGGTATCGCTTGGTCAGCTATTGAGCTATCTCAAAAGCCAGAAATGGTTTACCTCCAGGCGCTCTCAAATGGCGATCGCGGCTTTGCACACTCCCTTGCAGACCCTCTCCTCCATACTTCTGCAACCTCTGACGGCTGTACCCGCAAGCTGGACATTAGCTCAATTTCTGACTGAACTGCGATCGCAGCAGTCCATAAATTATGTGGCTGTGAACTCAGAGGGACAGTTATTAGGGCTACTAGATGGCTTTACGATTTTGCAACAGCTTGCCCTGCAAGAGTCAGAATCCGCGATCGCAATCCAGCCCGATCGTCAGATGACCTGTTCCCTGGTTCTCCCTGTACTGACTGAGAGAGAGCATCAGGCTTGTACCGTGCAGTTGGAGGACATCCTGCGGCAACGATGGCCCCAGAAAAGTGAGGCTAAGGAATCCTTACAGTTTTCCAATCCCCCCCATGGCTCTGTTGCATCGGCTTTACCATTAGTTTTATTTCATTCCTGGATAAAATTACTGGAGCATCTCCCCCTGCCTGTTATGCTACAAACCAGTAGCGGTCAGGTGCTGATGCAGAATTCTCGCTGGTGCCGTCTGGTTGGAGCCTTATCAGATCCAACCCATCTCCGGCAAGAAGCTGCACCTTGGCTGGAGGGAACAGAAGTCTCGCCTCCCAATGCCGCCGAGCCATCCCTGTGTCATATCGGTTCTACTCCAGACACCTGTGTTTGTGCCTGTGCCTTGAAAAACGGTCAGGAACAGGTCTTACAATTTGTCAAAATCTCCCTGGGTACCCTGCTGCCCGACTGGCGAGTGAACTCGTCTAGTGCAACTTTGGAAACTCAACGCCAGCCAGATATAGACCCCCATCTGGCGGCATCAACCTCTGCACGAGACAGCTTTCGATTAGCTACGTTAACCGCTAAAGAAACACCGAACTTGGACGAGGCTAAACCTGCCGGAGAACCACTCTGGTTGGTCTTAGCCCAGGATTTGACCGAACAACAGCAGTTGGCTAGGGAACTCACAGCTAAAAATGCTGATCTGGTACAACTCAATCGCCTCAAGGATGAGTTTCTGGCCTGTATCAGCCATGAACTGAAGACCCCTCTGACGGCTGTTTTAGGGCTATCTACACTGCTCAAAGACCAGACCCTGGGAGAACTGAATAATCGTCAAGTTCGCTATGCCCAATTGATTTACCAGAGCAGCCGTCACTTGATGGCCGTTGTGAATAACATTCTGGATCTCACCCGAATTGAAACTGGCCAGTTAGAACTGTTGTTTGAGCCAGTCAATATTCAAATCGTCTGCCAGCGAGCGTTTGAGCAAGCCAAGCAGGCTAGGATGATTGAGCACAAAATGGGTGAACCGTTGACAGAAGATGTATTAAATGCTCAGTTCACACTGGAGATTGAACCGGGTCTGGATATCCTGGTGGCAGATGAAGTCCGGTTGCGACAAATGCTGCTGAATTTGTTATCCAATGCCCTCAAATTTACTGAAATTGGCCATCCGATCGGCTTGAAGGTAAATCACTGGGGGGGCTGGATTGCCTTTACCGTCTGGGATACGGGGATTGGCATCGCGGCTGAAAAACAACACCTGGTTTTCCAAAAGTTTCAACAACTGGAAAATCCTCTGACTCGCCAGTTTGAAGGAGCCGGATTGGGGTTGGTGTTAACTCGCCGATTGGCCAGACTGCATGGAGGCGATGTCACCTTCCTTTCCCAGGAAGGCCAGGGCAGCCAATTCACGATCCTGCTCCCCCCAGTTCCCCCGGAGAAAACGCCTCTAGCTCCCACTAGAGAAGATCAGGAGGGAGCCGAAGTGGCTCACTGGACAGCCCGCTACCCTGGGGGACGGGTACCTCTGCACACCCAAACAGGTCTTTCTGGCAATAATCTTTCTGGAGAGCCGATCGCCCCCCTCAGAACAGCCTCCCCCAACCGCTTGGTCTTACTGGTAGAAACGGCTCCCCCCTGTATCGAACTGCTGACCGATCAGCTAACGGGATTAGGTTATCAGGTCGTTGTGGCCCGCTCTGGAACTGAAGCGATCGAGAAAGTTCGCCGTCTTCAACCCTGTGTGATTTTGCTGAATCCAATCCTGCCCCTGCTCTCCGGATGGGACGTACTGACGCTGCTTAAGTCAAAGCCTGATACTCAGCAGATTCCAGTCATCCTCACCGCGATGGGACGGGATGAACAACAGGGCGATCGGAATCAGGCAGATGGTTTTTTGAGTCTGCCTGTCTCTACCACCACTCTCCAACAAACCCTCCAGCAGGTTCTCGCCACAACGGTCAGTCTTCTGGCTACTCCTCGTGCTTCCGCCTATTCCACTATTCTCTACTTTCACTTTGACTTGATCGGCGAAACGGAAGTGTCTCCTGCAGCCCAGTTAACCCAGTTTTTGCAACAGCACCACTTCCGTATCCTGCAATCTGATGATCTGAGGCAGGCTGACCTACTGGCCCGAGTTTGGCAACCCAAAATAATCATGCTAGATCGCTCCCTCCCTGATCCCTCACTTTTTCTGCAGCAGTTTAAGGACTACCCTGGCTTAACCGCCCTACCTCTCGTGACTCTGGATGCAGAAACCACGCGATTAGCCAACCAGATTCCTGGCTTACAGGTCTTTCCCTGTTTAGCCCCTGATGTGTCCAGTCCTGCATTAACGGCAGGCGAATCCCTGGATTACTCAACCTTATTGCAAGTACTCCAGATTGCAGAGGGATGTATGCGACAGTCCCGGATTCTGGCGATCGATCCGGCGGCCCTGTCTGTTCAGCCAGAAGTAAAGAATCCTGCCCATCTGCCTGCTCAAACGCAGCAAGAGTTTCCCCAGGAATCAGAGTGGTTGCAGGCACTCATTCAATATTTGCAAACAGCTGGTTTTAGAGGGTTGCTGGGTCAATCCTGGCAGGACGTTCTGCAACAGGTGAAAGCTCAAAGTGTAGATTTACTGCTAGTTTGCTGGACAGACGCGGCACTACAAACCCTGGTCTTGGAGCGGCTATCTACGCTCAAAACCCAGGATCCCAGACCACCGATCCTGGTGTTGGATCATCGAGAATGCCAGGATACCCCCCTACCTGCTCTACCGTCGGTAATTGAGGAACTTGCGACCCAAATTCTCACCCCACCGATCGCCATGAGCGAGTTATTAGCTCAGATTCATCAAGCATTAGGCGAACAGCAGATGTAGCAGCAGTTAATCTCATTGCTGCTTGCCCTTGCAGGGAAGATGAATTGGTGGACGACTTAAACCAAGTCCAGCTAGGGAAAGGTCGTTTTTCGATCAGAGAAACTACGGTTCTGAACTTGGACAAGGTTTATTTCAGGAAGGCCACCAGTTGTTCCAATTTTTCCCAGGCAGCACCACTGTTTAAAATTTCTTTAGCTAAAGAAATTCCTTTCAGGTAGGGATTTGGCAGATCAGGGAGTGCTTCACCAACCTGAAGGGCCAGGGCGGCATTGAAGGCGACAACATCCTGCTGGGCACGGGTTCCTTTTCCTTGCAGAACTGCTTTCAAAATGTCTGCATTGTGCTGCACATCCCCACCAGCGATCGCACTTAGTGGGGCAGGCTCCAGTCCCAGTTCCGTAGGATAGAGGGTGGCCGTGTGTACCTGACCTGCGGCTAAGACGGCCATATCAGTGGCATCGCCAAGACCCGCTTCATCCAACTGTTCTCGACCATGCAGTACGATCGCTCGTTGAGTGCCAAGTTGATTCAAAGCCTGGGCGATCGTTGCCAGCAAGGCAGAATCAAAGACCCCAATCACCTGGCCAGTCGGACGCATCGGATTTACCAACGGCCCCAGGAAGTTAAACACAGTACGAACTCCCAACGTTCGCCGCATAGGAGCCACCACCTTCAAGGCAGGATGCCAACCCGGTGCAAACAAAAATGTAATGCCAATCGCCTCCACTGCCGCCTGAATCTTTTCTGCTGGAGCCGTCAGATTCACCCCCAGGGCTTCTAGCACATCTGCGGAGCCGACCCGACTGGAGGCCGATCGATTCCCATGTTTAGCAACAGGAATTCCCGCTGCCGCTGCGATAAAGGCAACTGCGGTGGAAATATTGAACGTTCCAGCCCCATCTCCTCCCGTACCACAGGTATCGATCAGGGGGGTGGGGAGTGGGCAGTGGGCAGTGGGAAGACAGGAGGCTTGCTGCTGCAGTACTCTTGCCATCCCCGCTAATTCTTCTGCCGATACCCCTTTGGCCTGAATCGCTGCCAGGATTGCTCCAGATAGAACTGGCGGCACTTTCTCGGTCAGCCACCCCTGCATCAATTTTGCAGCCTGATCGGGGGCAAGAGAGTGACGATCCAGCAGCTGCTTAAGTAACTCAGACCAAATTGTTGGATCCTCCAGCGAGGAGGCGTCAAGAACAATCTCAGACGTTGATGCGCTTTGTACCACAGGTCGAAGGGAAACTAGGAGATAGAAAGCATCCTATCAGAGAGTGGGGGACTAGGAGACCCTTGATCCCATGCGGCAATTTTCAGCGTCACAAACAGGATATTGAGAATGATACGTACGGTCGCGTTTGCCAAACAGGGTATAGCGATTGTCACGCATCTGTTCATAAATGCGATCGCCACTCCACTTCAGACCCGGTAAAGCCCGGTACGCGGCAACAAATAGATTTCCAGCAGGTAGCAAGTTGCCAATTTCCTCAGCCGCCGCACTTCCCTGCCAGCGCCGTTCTGGACGATCAGCATCTAATAGAATCATGCCGCGTTCACAATCCTGAGCCGTAATTTGGAACTGGCCCAAAGCCTTTTCATCTTGCATCGGAATATAGAGAAATCGCTGTCCCCGATCAAAGGTTTCCAGCCATTGCACCAGCGTGACACAGAGATTGCAGTTGCCATCATAAATAACGTAATAACTCATAATAAATAGCGTTTCAGCCAGGAACTCTCTTCTATGGTAAACAGGCTACTCGTGTTTGCGGCTACAGTTCGTTGGCAATGACTGATCGAGAATAATGGTTTACCAGAATAGCGGTTTAAGCAAAGCGTGGGCGATCGGGGAATCTGATGGGAGTGTTTGTGGCTGATTCAGATGTCTCTAGACATGAAATCTAAAATTATTGTTTGTGGCCTGGATTCTACAGGACACAAGGTTTTTCGGTTGTTAAAACAACATGGTGCGTATGTCATTGGTATCCACAACCGTCCCCTTGCAGGAGAAGGAGACGATGTGATTATTGGCGATTTACAGGCGGCTGAGACATTACTGGAGGCGGGGATCCGGGAAGCCCAAACGCTGATTCTGGCCACCAGTGAAGATGGAGTGAATTGAAGTGTGCTAATGCAGGCCAGAGTGCTGAATCCTCGCATTCGGATTATCAATCGCCTGTTTAATACCAGTCTAGGAGAACAGTTGGATGCTATGCTGCCCGACCATATCACCATGAGTGTGGCAGCATTGTCAGCTCCTATCTTTGCCTTTTCAGCCCTGGGTAATGTAGCGATCGGCCAACTGAAACTGTTTAACCAAACCTGGCCAATTCATCAAATTCATATTGATGAATCCCACCCCTGGCGAGGGCGACCGTTAAGCGAGTTGTGGGAAGATCGCGATCGCATGTTGATTTATTACCTGCCCGCCAATGGACACCTGGATTTGGTGAGTGGAGTCATTCAGGGATTATCGTTGCAGGTGGGAGACTGCTTGATCATCGGCACGAAACCCACAGTTCGTATCGGCTAGAGCAACTTTGGCAGGCCACTCCCTCACTGTTTATGCGATCGATGTAGAATCAATCTTTGCTGGATTACCCTGAAATAGAGAGTGGGGAATAAAAAGCAGGGAAGGAAAGAATGACGGCTGGTACTCCGATTAAGTTTCTCAAGCAACCAACCTCAGAAGCCTGGATTGAGCAGGCATTGGCAAATCTGAATACAATTTTGCTGGATCACTCCCACTGTGAGCGCAAAGCGGCTGGAGTTGCCATTAATCTGATGTTTCGCTATCCCTCGAATACCAAACTGGTGCGATCGTTGACGGCGATCGCGCAGGAAGAACTGGAACACTTTGATCAGGTAAACCAGATCCTGGAGCAACGGGGCATTCCTCTTGGGCCACTGGCCGCACCTCCCTATGGAGCCAGTTTAAATAAACAAATTCGGCCCCAGGAACCCGATCGTCTGCTGGATTCTCTCTTGATTTCCGGTCTGATTGAGGCCCGCAGCCATGAGCGATTGGGACTGCTAGCCAGTCATTGTCCCGATCAGGAATTGACCCGCTTCTATCGTGGCTTAATGGCTTCGGAAGCCCGCCATTATGGCATCTACTGGCTGCTGGCAACGACCTATTACGACCGGGATGTGGTCAATCAACGGTTGCAAGAACTGGCCATCGTGGAAAGTGAGTTATTAGCCACCCTACATCCAGAACCCAGAATCCACAGCTAGGGATATGCAGCACTACTATCAAACGTTTTTGATTCGGGACTGGCAACCGGACGATCGTGAACCGGCAGCAGCAGTCATTCATTCTGTCCTGACAGAGTACGGGCTGGCCTGGGAACCAGAAGGAGCTGACCAGGATGTGTTGAACGTGGAAGCCTGCTACCTGAAACGGCAGGGAGAGTTCTGGGTGATTGAGCAGCAGGGAAATCTGGTAGGCACAGGAGCCTATTATCCGATTCACCGGGGATATAAAGCGGTCGAAATTCGCAAGATGTATCTACGGCCAGAAGTTCGGGGGCAGGGATTAGGACGATTTCTGCTGCGCCAGTTGGAAACGGCGATCGCGGCCCACGGCTTTGCTGAAATTTGGGTTGAAACGGCCAGTGCCCTGAAGGAAGCCGTAGTTCTCTATGAAACCAGTGGCTACGAACCAGCAACGAGAGTGGAGACGGCCCGGTGCGATCGAGTATATGTCAAGCGGATCGGGAAATCACAGAGGACAAAGGACAGATGACCAAGGACAACAGAACAGCCCCAAATCCCCTCACCTCAGTAGCACAGTTGCCAAAACCAATACCAGGGCTTCCGTCCATTCAACGATCGCCCCGTAGGTATCCCCTGTTTGACCACCCAGCTTGTAATTGAACCAGGCTCCTGTCAGCAGGGCGATCGTACTGCCACTCAGGGCCATTGCGACTGCCGATTGCCAACTGATAACATGGAACCCTACCAGTAAACCACTCCACCCCAAAAGCAGCAACAATGAAGGAACCGCTTCCCACAGGGAATGAATGGCAGCTTTGTGGAAGGCTCCTTTACCTTCTGGTTTGAGGTAGGGATCACGAGCGATCGCCACCAGTTGTCCCCAGCGGCCCCAGCCTGCGGCTCCCACCAGAGCAAACCAGCGGTCAGAGTCCAGACTGACCAGAGCGGTGGTTTTGAGAAGCAGAATGGCGATCGCGGCCATTACCCCAAAGGCTCCCGTTCGGCTATCGGCCATCACCTCCAACCGGCGTTGGGGATCCAGCACGGCCAGTCCATCTGCGGTATCCATTGCGCCATCCAGATGCAGGCCACCTGTAATTGTCAGCCAGAGCAGAACCAGGATGGCACTTCGTACCAGGATTGGCATTCCTGCCACCTGTAAGATTTGATCGATCGCCCCTAGCGCACCACCGATTCCCAGGCCAATTCCAGGTGCCCAACGAGCAATTCCGTGAAAATTGAGAGGCAGCCGTTGCGGAACAGGTACGCATGTATAAAAGGCCAGGGCACCTAAACCTGTTAAAACGAGCGATCGCAACATTTTCGTTATGGAAGTTTAATCTTCCTACCTTGCTTAAAAGTTGGCAAGCTACATTTAGTGGAAAGAATTTGAAGATATAACCAGATGTAGAGGAAGTTTAAAATCTAGCATTTGACCGACTAATTTCAATTGATCTCGCTGCGGCCAGCCAAAAATCTTGGAGTAAAATTAGTTCATGCGCCATCAACCCCTGCCCCTCACACTATTGCTCCTTACTACATCCTTATTCCTACGTCAACGGCCAGTTTTTTTAATGACCTTGGCTGGGTTTAATGCTCAAGTTTCAGGCTTGTTTTAGTTCAGAGGCTATCTCTCCATGAGTTATGAACACCTTCCTGGCAGTAAGCGATCGATCGCTCCCTGCATTATTGATGCTGGCACAATCGTCAACAAGCAGGATATGCATAGACTTCTTACTGACTTAGGGCGAGTGCGCTACGTACATACCCAGGATGGGATCCTGACCAGTCAGGGAGAGGGTTATATTCTCGAAGTGTTTGCAGATCCCCAGCGTTCTACTCTGGTAGCCAATCATGCCCTCTACTTGAATGTTCATAGTTTTGACTGTTTAGAACTGGGGCAATCTCCTGATCATCAACCCTATTTTGATTTGATTCAGGATAGTCGCACGCTCCGTCTCATTCCCCTATCTAATCCCTTATTGGATCAGCATCAGCGAGAACTCAATGTCGCTGCACTTGAAGCAGTTGTTGCAGAAGTCTTATCTGCGAATTGGGATGTTCAGATTGATGACGATGAGCAGTTCTCTTTCTGAATAGACCGTAAAACTCCTGATTAATTGACAAAACTCACATCCCCTCATTTCTGCCCCTTCTCCCCGTAGAAGAAGGGGCAGCCAATTCAGATTTGGCTCCCGCTCTTGTATGTACAAGGTAGCTCCTGTGGGAAAAGGTAGTTCGGGCGGTAGTTTAACCAGATCTATTCATTGGCAAGTATTTATACCTTTAAGTTATCGACTTTTGTCAAGAATTCATGAAGGTAATATTTTTTACTTAGACGATAGGTAGTATCAAATTTCATCAGGATTCTATCCCCCCTAAGAATGATGACAGTCTTAAGCTTTTCTATCTAAACGAAAGACTGACTTAGAGGATAGTTTACAGTTGCTTCTACTCTGTAAGTAAAATTTTTGGCTTCGACTCGATTGCAATGTCAGTACCTTCTCTTTTCGATACAGCGCCCCCGATTTTTTTGGAGGGCAGCGCTTTAGAGCGTTCACTTCCGTCATCCGAATACTTTTCTAATCCAGGTTTTGATCGGGCTCATTCAATTTCTATCAACCAGCCACTTCAGTTTGGGGCTTCTGGCTTTTCCTGGTGCTCCTGTTCGGCTGCTACCCATTTGCATACAGCACCACCAACTGCTCAATATGCCCGACCGGAGCCACCTGTAGCTAATCTTGTGATTCCGGCAACAGATTCTACTCTTGTCAGTGATCCCAACAGTTCTGAAAGTAGCAAATCTGAAACCGATCGCCTCTCTACTCCTGAGGTTGAATTTTCTGCCAGTGCTTCTTATACTTCTGACCCAATCACCATTAGCCAGTTATCCTTTAGTTTTCGAGAGGGGCGAGTGGAACCTTCCAAATTCAACTGAATCAGGCTCCAACTTCCAACGTTACCCTCACTTTCACAGGCGGAGATTTTTTAGTGGTGGATGCAGACGGCGATCTGCGCAACGGCACTCAAATCAGTCTCACGATTATCCCAGAAACCTGGCAACAGGCCCGCACTGTCTGGTTTATTGCAGAAGCTGATTCTGCAAGTACCGATCGCACCTCCGGCAATACGATTTGTTATTCCCTCAGTGGCGGACTTACGTTCAACGGTGTATATGACCTGGGGACGATCGCTAATACTTATGCACCGGATCCCACTCGCTTCAACATTGACCTGGACTTCCGCAACGATTTCCTGGGCTTCTGGACTCCGGAACGACAGGCGATCGCCCAGAAAGCTGCCAATGATTGGGCAAATTGGATTGCCGATTGCTGGAGCGGTTTGCAGCTGAATGACGCCATTCAGTTGATAGACAACGGCTTCCCTAGCCAATCGACTTTCATGACCAAACGGTATGTTGACGATGTAGTGGTATTTGTCAATGCCATCAGTTCAGGTGGACTGATCGGGGGGTATGGTGGCCCAGAATATGAATTTGGTGGCTGGATCACACCCAATGGCACGGGATCTATGCCACGAGTGGGATAGATTGCGATCGACACTTTGGTGAGCGACACTTATCTCTACAATGCCGTTTTACATGAGCTAGGCCATGTCCTGGGATTAGTGGGTATGAACTGGACTGGATATCTGCAAGAGGACTTGAGTACCCCACAAACAGCAGTCTTCAAGGGCTACTATGCCACCATAGCCAATGGTGGTAACCCCATCCCCTTACAATCCCAGGATGGCCCCAATCCCGTTACCGGCACCTACAACTACTACCATCCTGCGTCTCAGGTGTTTTCCGTAATGTCCTATGGTTGGCTCTATTCAGTGAGTAGCCCAACAGCGATCGACTATGCGATGCTGGCCGACAGCGGCTATCACATCTATGGCATTAATGCTTAGGGAACTTCTAGAAACCCGAAAATCTGTGGGGACAGGTTTAGCCAGAGATTCTAACACTCAACCAGAATTTGCAGACACAATCTGTCCCTAATAGGCATCTGCCAGGATCACAATTTAGCTGCGTCTAAAATCAGATCTTTTACTTTTTTCGCTGTAGCAGGAGCGAGTAAGACTCCGTTGCGGTAGTGTCCTGAAGCTAGAATTACATGAGAATAGCCAGAAAGCCTTTCAATAATTGGGGCAGGGCGACCTTCGGGACGAGGGCGTAGTCCCTGCCAATGGTGCAACCGGGTCGCCTGGTGCAGAGCGGGACAGAAGGCAATCGCTTGCTGCATCATCTGTTCCAGGGCAACGGGATCGGGGATTGGGGAGGGGGAATCCACAGGGGGAAATTCGACGGTGGCACCAATCCAATATTCGTCATTTCCCAGGGGCACCAAATGCACATCCTGACCAGTAATCACAGGTTGTAAAGTGGGATAGCCCAACGGCTGGGGAACTTTGACTCGCACCGCCTGTCCCAATACAGGTCGAATATCTACCGTTTGCTGAAGCTGGGTAGTCAGGGGAGTGGAACCCAATCCGGCTGCGATGACTAACCAATCCGTATCCAGGGAACCTCTGGGGGTGTAAAGCTGCAGGCCATCGGGCTGAATTCCGGTGACAGGTGTATCAAACTGGCAGCTAACGCCATTGTGTTGAGCCGCTTCAATCAGAGCCAGAGTAATGGCTGTAGGATCAACTTGTCGATCGGATGGAGAATAGACCGCCCCAATAATGCCGTCCAGGTTGAGTTGGGGGTAATGGGTAGCGAGGTAAGCCCGATCGCCAATCTCCAGTTGCCACCCCTGGGATGCCCGTAAGGAGGCCAGCGATCGCCATGCATCTAGGTCGTCACCCTCGCAGCAAAGGCGCAGAATGCCCTGGCGGTTAAACAGAATCCTACGTCCGGTAATTGCTTCCAGTTGAGGCACCCATGCGTTGTACTGCTGAATGCTCAACAACCGCATCTGTAAGTTGTTCCCTTTGGGCTTCTGGCTGATGGCTCCCATCAACACTCCCAAAGCCGCTCTACTACAGGCTTGAGCCGGTTGTTGAGCATCCAGCACGGTCACCTTTAGCCCAGAAACCTGGCTAAGCTCAAAGGCGATCGCCGCTCCAACAATACCGCATCCAACTACCGTAACCCTCATTCCTCACCTGCTGGAGCCAGTTCTTCTTCTACCACAGATTCAGTGGCTTCCGGTTCGGCAACAGGCGGCGGGGCTTCTTCCTTGGGGGCAAACAGTTTCAGCCGAGGCTTCTCAGGTTCGGGTTTGGCGACTGCCGCAGGCTTGGAGCGGGCCGCTTCGGGAACTAAGGCCAGAAAGGCATCAAAGTCTTTAACCGTATTGGCATATTTCCGAATAGCGACCTGATAGTTCTTGTCTTGGGCAGCCTGATCGATCGCAATCAGATCATCAAAAACCGTCTTTGCCAGCGTCTGAGCACTCTTTTGAGCATCAGGTAGAAGAGTGCGGGAGAGATTCAGCATCTGAATTCGCAATTCTCCTAGCGGACCACGGATAAAGTTCCGGGTAAAAGTCCAATCTTTGCGTGTAATTAGGGGAGCCAGTTCCGGCAGGCGATCGCGCATCGTTTGCAGATCTGCAGCATAAGCCTGAATTTGCTCCAGTTGCTCCGCCGTATAGGTAGGAGGCTGCTTCACTTTTTTGGCCGCCTCTGCATGACCCACATTGAGCAGAAATGCCGTTACTAGAGCTAGGAGGCAAACCACAACAGACCGATAGTTCAACATAATGCTAATTCACTAACTGTGATAGGTTTCTCTATATGCAGCAGATAAAGTAATGGCTGAAGGAAAAGGCAATTGGCCAGGGCCAACTGGGAAAAAGCTACTTGAAAGCATGAGAATTCGACTCGTAAAGTAATGTATCTCAAAATCTGTTTGAACGTCCGCCTGGATCAGCAAATTACATCAGTTTCTTTGCAGTAAAAAGCCGAAAGACTGACCACTCAATTATGATCAATGGAGCGATGATAAATATCCATGGTGGAACGGGAACAGTTTGGGCAGATCAATCGCAGATCGCTGCTGGTGGGAATGGTGAGTTGGGCCATCGGTCAGGGGCTACTGGGATGTAGCCAACAAAAGTCTATACCGTTGACGATTGAGATGCTGCGGGGCTCGATTCCTTCGCAACTCCTGCAACGGTTTCGCCACCAGATGGGAAAGTCAACACCGTCCGTTGCCCTCAATGTTGTGTCTGAAGCGCAACTACAGATCCTGTTTTCCCAACTGCAAAGCTGGCAGCAATCCGGCCAACAACCCCAACCAGCCTCATTCGGATTCTGGTTCGAGCAAGTTCCCTTTCTGGGTAAAGGGAAAACAGGAATTCCAGATTTGGTGACATTGGGTGATTTTTGGTTATCGAATGCGGTGAAGCAGGGGTTACTGCAACCCTTTAGTGAAAGCGATCGTGCTGGATTAAGGAGTTGGTCTCAGTTGGTTAACAATCCCAAATTATCAGAAGTCCTGCTGCGAAACGACCAGGGACAGGTGGATGCCAAGGGACAGGTGTGGGGCATTCCCTATCGTTTAAGCAGTACGGTGATTGCTTACCGTCGGGACATTCTGCAGCAACGTGGATTGCCACCCCCAACCGACTGGCAGGATTTATGGCGACCTGAGTTTCGGGGACGTATTTCCCTGCTGAACCAACCCCGTGAGGTCATTGGGTTAGCCCTGAAGAAATTGGGCCACTCCTACAACACTGAGGACTTAGCCGTAGTTCCCGATCTAAAGTCAACGTTGCAAGCTTTGAATCAGCAGGCCAAGTTTTACAGTTCGGATGCCTATTTGCAGCCTTTGATGCTGGACGACACCTGGATTGCGGTCGGTTGGTCACTGGATGTACTGCCGTTGGGCGATCGCCTGTCTAAAATTGCGGCGGTGATTCCCCCATCAGGGACGGCCTTATCTGCTGACTTGTGGGTACGCCCGCAAACTGCTGTAGCGAAACTATCCGCTCCCGCTCTCGCCTGGTTGGACTTTTGGTGGCAACCAGAGATTGCAGCTCAATTGTCTTTGCGAACCTGGAGCATTTCCCCCGCCTTACTGGGCAAGCCTTTAGATCAACTGCCAGAGGACTTAAGAGGTAATCCGCTGATTTTCCCAGAGGGCAAAGTTTTGCAGGCCAGTGAATTTCTCAAGCCCTTGCCAGAAAAATCGTTGCAGCAATATCAACAGTTTTGGACTGAGATGCGATCGCCTGTTGCGGCTACTTGATGGGCGTAAAGTTTCTTCTCAAAAATGAACTTGTCCCCGTCTCAATGGCCATAGTGCAACTGAGTTGATCGGCGATGGGGCTGCGAGAATAATTCATCATTTCGGGTTGCGGCAAGGAACTTTCGGAAAGCTCCGTCGATAGTTGCAGTAGATGCAGATCCAGCTTACTGAAGTCACAGGTAAAAGCGGCCACGATCGTCGCTTGACTATCAAATACTCGAATGTTGTAGCCATACCCACGGACGATCGTACTGAAGCGGTTCACAAACTCATAACGCTGCAGATAATCCAGCACTCCCCAAAACTGCCGATCCACCATCAGGTCAACCCGTCCTGCCTGCCCTTGCTGAATCGGATAAGCCAACCAATCAATAATCAACTCCTTGCCAAATTGTTGATTCAACTCCTCGGTATTGGCAACAACTTGTTCCTGTACCCACCAGAGGCTGGGAATAGTAAGATGGGTCGGAGAAATTGTGTTGGAGGTCACTACTCCCGGTGGAGTTTGGCCAGGTTGGAAGACTTTCACATCTAAAGGAGGCTGACTGGGCAGGGAATTATTAATCAGCGGCGGTGTTCTCTCTGGCTCGGCAGCCAGCGATCGTTCTGGCCCACTCAGCCCACTCTCCCAGCAGCCCAGAAGCAGCACTGGAAGCAACATCCATGGCTTCCTTTGCGGCCAAAGCTTTACAACTGCAGGTTGTGATCCGATCTGCTTTGTCATTCCTACAGCATATAACGGCTATCCTGCCATTCGTGACTTTCTGCCAGAGACGTACCCCGCTTGTGCCAGGTAATCTCGCCACGAGCCGTGCGGATCAGAGTGTGCTCAACTTCATCGACTAGATTAGCCTAGGACAGATCCTCTGACCCCAGCAGTTCCTTCAATCCTCTCAGGGCATCCTGTGGCCCCCGATCGACTTCCAGTCTCAGCGGTGGGGAACTTCGCAACGGATCGCGCTGAATGGCGGCTAGTGCTTGACGGACCGTCAGAGCAATTTGGGGTTGCATTTCCTTCATCGCCCGTAAACGCTGTTGTTGTAACCCTTTCTGGCTGGTAGCATAGAGAGGTGGTAATCAATTTAGGGCGTAGGCGATCGCTTCAGATTTATTGACGTAGTGGGCAATTTTGCGCGGTAGTTGCTTTTGTTGTTTATCAACTTCTTCAGCAACCAGCACTTCCATCACGTTCAAATACGTTTGGGCAGGCTATACGATACTCATAATTAAAAGTCAGTGGGTTAAACAGGAACAGAAGTAAAAAAGCTGAAAATCACCGCAGTACAGCTTTCAGGCACCCTATTGAAATTGTACGCAAACAGATCACGGGCGATGCATTTAATTGCACTGGATTTAAGCCTTGCCCAAGTCCAGAATCAGAGCTTCTCTGATCGGAAAATAACCGTTCTCTGGCTGAACTTGGTTTAATTTCACAGCTTCATTTCATCTGCAAAAATGATTCGCTCCCTCCTCAATCAGCTTGATCGCGGTACATTTCGCCTGGCAAGTGGCGTAATCTTTGATTAAAGCGCTTCTATCACGTTCGTTAAGTCAAGCTTTTTTTGATACCGTTGATCGCGCGATCGCTTGTTTCAGTTACCTTGGCGACTGAAGTCGCGGCTCTACGCAAAAAACCTGCCGGCGCAGGTTGCTGAAAACCTTGATGATTTCATTGAGCCTGCATCAGCAGATTTTGTTAGTGTAGCCGCGGTTTTAACCATTGGATACTTTGCAAACGCCCTCTTAAAGGATTTGTCAGAAATTGTGTGAGAAAAGTGCCATTCTAAATTTCAGCTTATACAATGATGCAACGCTCTAGAAGCCAATGGTTTGGCCTGCTTACCAACCTTTATGATCTGTGCTTAATCCAGAGCCTGGACAGAGTTGCCAGCAGCTTTGCCACTTCTAGCCAGGACGCTTCTCAAGTCATCAGGGCATCCTTATCACTTCCTCCCAACCATTGAGAGTATGTCAAGCCGAGGAATCGACCGATTTTATCCCCAACTATCCTTAACAGGTTTTCGCAGAACAGTGATGCGTAGTCGCATTGGTTCCCGATTAATTCAGGGAACTAAGCGGCTGGGTGTCCCACTGCTTTGGGTCGGTGTGATTGCCTTCTGTGGAGGAACGGGGTATTCCGCTTTTTGTTGGTTAGCTGCTCCAGCGGGTAATACTGGCTGTGATCGTCTCTGGCTGTTCTCTCCAGATGAAGACAAGTTATTTTGCGCCGAGCAAGCCGCCCGGTCGAAGAAGGTCGATCAGCTTCTAGCAGGACTGCGGCTAGTGGACGGCTGGCCTTCTGACCATCCTCTGCACCAGGAGGTTGCCAAACTGCAGCAGGAATGGACTCAGGCTCTTTTGGCGATCGCGGCACAGAAAGCCTCTAATAATGATTTAAAGGGGGCCATTGAACTCGCCCAACAGGTTTCTGCCAATAATCCTCTTTACAAAGAGGCCCAAAAAAATATTTCCGATTGGGAAAATAATTTGCAACAGGTGAAAGCGATCGAGTCCGATTTGCGAGTGGCGCTTTGGAGTAGAGATTGGACAAAGGCAGAAGCTCTGTTGAAACAACTGCCTGCGCAGAAAAACGATTACTTACAACGCCAGGTGAGTCGATGGGAGGAGCAAATTGCTACCGAACAAATTGCTTACCAACAGTTTGAGCAAGTGCGGCAACTGGTCACTCCTGATCCTGCAAACCCGCAAGGCAGGATTGAAGAGGATGCCACTAAGATCGGGGAAGCAATTCGGATGGCAATGCAAATTTGCCCCAATCAATACAGTCGGATCGATATTCAAAACTCGATCGAGCGCTGGAGTTGGTTGCTGGCAGAAAAAGCCAGAACTCGTCTGAAGCAGGGAGATGTAGAGGCCGCGATCGCGGCAATTCAAGGGATTCCTGACCATATCTCCCTCCCCAATGATCTGAATCAGCTGCTCTGGTTTGCCCGTGCTCGTACCTTAGCCACCAATTCACCACCCCAAATTCCCACTCAAGCTGACCTATGGACTGTCCTGACAACACTCGCAGCCATACGCCAAATTCCAGCCAATAGCCCGTTTCACACTCAGGTACAGTCTTATCTACCCCAGCTTGAAGCCCGGTTACAGGATATGACCCAACTAACTCTGGCGCGAGCGGTTAGTAGTGTGCAGCAACTTCCTACCCTGATGCTGGCAACGCAAATGGCTCAAACTATTACGCCCGATCGGCCTCACCGCATTTACGGCCAATCCCTGATTGCGGAATGGAGGCAGGCCATGGAACGGGCAGAAGATCGTCCTTACCTCTACAGGGCCCAACAACTGGCGGCTTCAGGAACGATTCCAGATCTGCAGGCGGCGATCGCTCAGGCCAGCCAGATTTCGCTGGGACGAGCCTTACGCCCAGATGCTCAAGCGGCTATTTTCACCTGGCAACAAAAGATTCAAACCATTGAAGATCGACCAGTGCTGGAGCAAGCGCGATCGCTGGCAAAACAGGGCAAGCTGCCAGCCGCAATCGCATCAGCCCAACAAATTGCTGCTGGCCGGGCACTGTACCCAGAAGCTCAAGCGGCCATTCAAACCTGGACAGTCACTCTGCAAACAGCGGAGGATCAGCCCATTCTGAAACAGGCGAATACTCTTGCTGATCAGGGTGATCTGGGGGCCGCACTGGATCTGGCCTATCAAATTGCTCCCGGACGAGCGCTCTACGATCAGGCCCAAACCGCAATTTCCCGCTGGTCTGCCCAACTTGAAACTACCCGTCGGTCGCGACGATCGGCCTGGTTTGATGATACTGACCGCCGCGATCGCTCCTACCCCTCTCCTTTCCATCGCCGCTAATAGAGCCGTTTCCCCGGAACGTCTTTATCTCGTCAGCACTCTTCCCCGCCAGGTCCATCCCCAACCCGTTTCCGTTTTAATCAAGGAAGCAATAAAAATAGCTGCTACCAGGAGTCCTCCCACTCCCATCGGCCACGGGAAATGTAAAGGGATGGCAGAAACCCGTTGAATATCCTGGCAAAGGCGGTACTGATTCAGGAAGCAGGCCAGGATCAGGCCCATCGCCAGTCCATCTACGCCATTCAGACCAACAACGATCGCTTTGATCAATAGCAACGTCCCTCCTAACCAGGGCAACGCAAACACGCAGAAGATGATAAATGCCGAGTAAAGAGTCAGGCGGCTATTGCGTTGACATCCCAGATGCCAGTTTTTCGTCCAGCCTTCCCATAAAGCGGCTCCCGTAGGATACATCTGCAAGGAAGCTAATCTATGGCCCAAAGCATAGTACAGCTTTAAACTAAAGTCCTTAATCCGCCGTCCCAGTTCCACATCCTCTACGACCCGATCAGCCACAGCCCGATGGCCACCAATGCGATCGTAGGCCGAGCGACGAAACAGCATGAAGGGGCCAACAGCAAAAATGGTGTCAGATTTGGGATCATTGACCTGCTCAAAGGGCATGGAAGTGACCAGGAGGCTGGCAATTATGGGTTGAGCTAACCATTCGGTAAAACAGCCACAGATGATCGCCGGCCAGCACGTCAGCAGATCAATGGCTTCTGCTTCCATCACCGCGATCGCAGTCTCGATCGCTCCTGGCTGCAAGCGAACATCTGCATCCAGAAATAGCAAAAAGTCTCCTGTTGCTTTTTCAGCCGCCTGAGCGCAGGCCCAGTTTTTCCCTATCCAGCGCTGATCTCCAGGCCGGGGTTGCCCCTTGAGGATTTGTAATCGGGGATCACGCTGTTCAGCTTGGAGGGCTTGGGCGATCGCCAGGGTGTCATCTGTCGATTGATCATCCACTACCCAAACCTGAAGCTGCTCAGCGGGTGCTGGGGTACTATCTAATACCGCGCTCACACAGTCCCGAATATTACTCGCCTCGTTGTAAGCCGGAATGATCACAGTCACAGTCTGCAGCAACGGCTTTACTGGCCTGCAAGGGGAAGGGAGTTGGGGAGCGGCGATCGCAGCGGCCCGAAACCGACTGGCGTACACCAGTCCTACTCCCAGAGCCAACAATAACAGCAGGGTAGTTAACCAGAAAAAAATAAAGAACATTACTAAAATGAGCGTGCAATAGCCTAATGGGACTGACTTTGCCAGGCGTAGGACGAGGCAAGTCCGTGATATGTCTTCCTATCTGATCTTAAATTGACTGCATGATGACCTTTCTCACCGATTCTGCCGACATTACCAGGATGCATTTCTCTTCAGACGTGCATCTCAAGCAGCGTAGCGTCCTGGGCCAGTTTTTGACTCCTGCTCCGCTAGCTCGGTTGATGGCAGCACAATTTAGTAACTTAACAGGCCATATCCACCTGCTAGATCCAGGAGCCGGAGTTGGAGCATTAACGGCGGCTTTTGTGGAGCGAGTCTTGGCTAACTGCGATCGCGTGAAAAGCTGCTGCATCACAGCCTATGAAGTTGAACCAGCCTTTCTGCCTGCTCTTCAACAATGTCTGATGGAATGCTGTGCAGCTTTGGAAAGTAAAGGCATTCAGGCCAGTTATTGCCTGTACGAAAAGAGCTTTATCGCAGCTTTGGCTGAGATGAATCTGCCACTTTTAGTCCAGTCATCGACAAACTTTACCCACGCGATTCTGAATCCGCCTTATAAAAAAATCCATAGCCAATCCATTGAAAAGAAAATTCTTGCAAAGCTCGGAATTGAAACCGTTAACCTGTATAGTGCATTCGTTTGGCTGGCCATGTTACAGCTTGCCGAAGGTGGAGAATTAGTTGCTATCACCCCCCGAAGTTTTTGTAATGGAGCTTATTTTCGTCCGTTTCGTAAAGCTTTTCTTGCAAGCATGGCTCTGCAAAAAATTCACATTTTTGAGAGCCGTTCAGTCGCTTTTGCTGAAGATGGGGTATTGCAAGAAAATATTATTTTCCAGGCTATCAAAACGAGCGATCGACCTGACCAGATAGAGATCACCAGCCACTGTGGGATGGAGTTACATGATTGTTCAGAATTAAGCTACGTTCCCTATGGGGTGGTCGTTGCAGCGGAGGATGCTGAAGCTTTTATGCATATCTCAACGAACCTCCTAGACGCGGCTGTACGAGTACAAATGGATCAATTTCCGGCAACGCTGGGGGAAATGGGTCTGGAAGTTTCAACTGGCCCCGTCGTTGATTTTCGGCTTAAATCCTCATTGAGAACCCAGTTAGATGAACGAAGCGTTCCTTTGCTTTATCCAGAGTCCCTGCAAGCAGGAGAAATTGGATTTCCACCCCGTCAGCCTCGCAAGCCGATCGCGATCGAACGCAACTCAGAAACGAGTAAATGGTTAGTTCCATCGAACTGGTATGTTTTAACTAAAAGATTTTCAGCGAAAGAAGAGAAACGCCGCATCGTAGCCGCTGTATATTCTCCTTTAGATGTGCCAGCCTTAGGCATAGAAAATCATTTGAACTACTACCATGCTCAAGGGAAAGACCTGGATCCTGACCTGGCTTATGGGCTGGCCGCATTTCTCAATTCAACGTTATTTGATATTTGCTTCCGTCAATTCAGTGGACATACCCAGGTAAATGCCACCGATTTACGAAGAGTGAAATATCCCAGTAAAAATGACTTAATTCGGTTAGGTCGTCGAGTTGGTCAGGCTAGCTTAAGCCAAGAGCAACTGGATCAGGCTGTTCATGAAACTCTGTCAATTATGAGTGAAGCAATCAACGCAGTGCAGGCCAGTCACCGAATTCAGGAGGCGATCGCGATTCTGAAAGCGATCGCCGCGCCCAGAGAGCAACAGAATGAATGTTCCGCCCTGTGTTTACTGGCATTGGCAGACATTCGACCTGGCACACCCTGGGATCAGGCCACCGTACCAAAACGTCGAATTACAGAAATGATGGATTGGTTTCGGGAGCATTATGGTAAGCAGTACGCACCGAATACCCGCGAAACCGTTCGGCGGCAGACTATGCACCAGTTTGTGCAAATGGGAATTGTAGTTAAGAATCCGGATCAGCCCGATCGGCCAATCAACAGTCCCCAGTGGTGTTATCAACTTCACGAACAGGCATTGTTCCTGCTGCAATCCTATGGCTCGCAGCACTGGGAAGAAGGTTGCCGCAACTATGCCACTTCAGTAAAAAATTTATTGCGAAACAGAAACCTGATCATACCGACATTCTAATCACCTGATTGATTTCAATGGGGAGAGGTTCCTTGGCCCCTATGAAGGCTCAAGCTTCACAGTCTTTAACAAAGAGATTGCAGGGGAAGACATATTTGTGCAAAATCAGACAAATCTTTCCTAAGAAATATGACAAAACTAACTTGATTAGTTACGTTTCGGTTTCTTGCCTATAATCCTTACAAGGATATTCGTAATTCCTAGCTTTTCTTAGTAAACTGCAGTAAAACACTACCTTTTTTAATGATGCCTCGGATACTTGTCATCGATGATGACCCCGCAATCTCCGAACTGGTCGCTGTGAATTTAGAAATGGCTGGTTATGATGTCAGTCAGGCACCGGATGGCGTCAAGGGACAGGCTATGGCTCTGCAATTGCAACCAGATCTGATTATGTTAGATCTGATGCTGCCTAAGGTAGATGGGTTTACCGTTTGCCAGCGTCTCCGGCGAGACGATCGCACCGCCGACATTCCAGTCTTGATGTTAACTGCTTTGGGGCAAACTCAGGATAAAGTAGATGGGTTTAATGCCGGAGCAGATGATTACCTGACTAAACCGTTTGAGGTGGAGGAAATGCTGGCTCGGGTGCGGGCGTTGCTACGCCGTACCGATCGCATTCCTCAGGCCGCCAAGCATAGCGAAATCCTCAACTATGGGCCTCTGACCCTGGTGCCAGAGCGGTTTGAAGCCATCTGGTTTGATAAGACTGTCAAGCTGACTCACCTGGAGTTTGAACTGCTGCACTGTCTCCTGCAACGACATGGGCAAACCGTTTCCCCCAGCGAAATTCTCAAAGAGGTTTGGGGATACGATCCCAATGACGATATCGAAACAATTCGGGTACATGTTCGTCATTTAAGAACAAAACTGGAACCGGATCCCCGTCATCCTCGATACATCAAAACGGTCTATGGTGCGGGGTACTGTCTGGAGCTACCCGCCACTGGACAGGATGGGGGCACTCAAGAATCATTAGCTGGCTAGAGTTGCGCCGATCTGTGCAAATTTCTACTGCTCGTGAAAAAGTCCCTGCATTTAGCTATCAATTTGGCTGGTTTGACTGGTTCTGCCTCTGGTACCCTCCAGCCTGGTTGATTTTGTTTAACCGCCATTGGCAACATTACAAACCTGATCCGGATAGATGGAATAGCTTAGAGTACTTGCTGTTTCTGATTCCAGGGGGGTTTTACGTGGCCCTTCTGCTACGCTGGCTCCGACTCTGGCTGGTACGGAAAGTCTTGCGGCAACCTGATCGCACTGATCAGGACCTGTCACCAGATCCAATCTATCAAGCAGCCTTTCGCCAGGAGATCATCAGGCCGATCGTGCACCATTACTTTCGGGGCACATTATGTCAGGTTGAGAATTTGCCCCCCAGTGGCCCCGTCATTATTGCCATGAATCACGCCGGGATGTGCTTTCCCTGGGATTTTGTGAGTCTTGCTTTTTTACTGGGAGAACATCGGAACTGGTTTGTACAGCCCTTGGCTCATCCCTTATTTTTTGATCATCCCTGGTTGAAGTGGTGGCTACCCAAAGGATGGGCACAAGTCTTGGGAGGTATCCGGGCAGAACGAGAAAGCTTTGAAATGGCTTTAGATTACTCTAGTTCTCCCCATCGTCAAAACCAGGAATTTGCTCTCCTCTATGCTCCTGAAGGCTGGCGAGGACTGGCTAAGGGTTGGCACCAACGCCATGAGTTCGCCAGCTTTGATTCTAGTTTTGTGCAGTTAAGCGTTCGTCATCAAGTGCCTATCGTGCCTGTTGTTTGTGTCGGCAGTGAATGGCTGCATCCGTTTACAAGCAATGTTAATTGGTTGGCACGCTGTTTCAAGATGCCAATGTTTCCTTTTTCTCCCTTAATCCCAATTTTTGTGCTGTTTCCTTCAATGGGAGTTTGGGCTGTCCGTACCCAATTGAGGTACTATGTGCAGCCGCTCTGGCAACCCTGGAACCATGCCAATTTAGAAAAAACCCAAATTAGACAATCTGTATTACATCGGCTGGCCGGAGACTTGCGATCGCAGATGCAAGTTACTTTGAACCAGCTATTAAAACAGATGTAGGATCCTGGCTAAGATCGACGACTTCCTGGAATGATGGCAGTACCAGCTAGCGGTGTAAACTCGACCAGCGCAGCTAATGCAGCATTAAACAGGCGGGCCGGTTGCAGTTCGTCCTTAATTAAGTTCCAGAGACGTTGAACTTCTTCAGTATGCAGGCGATCGTCCTCTGTCAGCGCGATCACCAGTTGCTGTCTTAAGTACTTGCCTTCGTCGGATAGTAAATATTGCAGTCCTAATTGGGCTGAGGGCAGCAGGTCAAAGTTACCTTTTGTGCGAGCTACGGCAATCAGGTTTTCTAATCGATGCCACTGGAATCGGCCCCCCTTGAACAAAACTTCCAGCAGTCGGCGACGAATCTCCGGAGATTCTCCTGTTAGCAACCGTTTCGCCACGTAGGGTAGGGCCACCTCCACAATCCTGAAATTGGGATTAATGGTGAGGGCAATTCCTTCTTGCGTCACCAGGGAACGAATGATCAGGGCAAACTTGGCTGGAACCCGGAATGGATAGTCGTACATCAACTCCGAGAAGCGATCGGTGATCGTCTTAAAGTTGAAATCTCGCACACTTTCCCCGATCGCTGAAGAAAATACTTCTTCCAGGGCTGGAATAATCGGCTGAATATCTACATCCGAGGTCAAAAAGCCCAGTTTAACGAAATCCTTAGCCAGATCATCGTAATCCCGGTTAATCAAGTGAACAACGGCATCTACCAAGTTCTCTTTGGTGGTTTCATCCAACTGATCCATCATGCCAAAGTCGATATAAGCCATTTGAGCACGCAGTGGCTCAGTCGGCACTTTACTATCGACAGGACATTGGGGAGCCATAGCAAACAGGTTGCCAGGGTGCGGGTCGGCGTGGAAAAAGCCATGTTCCAGCAATTGCTGTAAACCTGCAGTGACCCCAATTTCAATCAGGTCATCCTTCGCCAGACCCGCCTCCCGAATTCGTTCGGTATCCGTTAGCTTGAAGCCGTGGATCCACTCCAGGGTTAAGACTCGCTGACTGCTGTAGCGCCAGTAGATGGCAGGTACTTTCACCCGTGGATCGCCCCGGAAGTTGGTAGCAAACTTTTCAGCGTTTCGCCCCTCATTCAGGTAATCCACTTCCTCAAATAGTTTGTTGCCAAATTCATCCACAATCAGCGTCAGGTCATGACCCAGGTTCAGGGGTAGCCAGGGCGACATCCAGCTTGCAGCCCAACGCATCAGATACAGATCCAGGGTCAGGACGGGCATCAGGTTAGGCCGTTGTACTTTAACCGCCACTTCCTCGCCACTAAACAATCTGGCCCGATAGACCTGACCTAAACTGGCCGCCGCCACAGGTTCTAGCGAGATCTGACGGTAACTCTCCTCCAGGGGGCGGTTTAATTCCCGCTCAATAATGCTAAAGGCAATGTGGTTAGGAAACGGTGGAAGCTGATCCTGCAACTTGGTCAGTTCTTCCAGAAAATCTTTCCTGACCAGATCGGGTCGAGTAGATAGCGCCTGTCCAACTTTGATGAAGGTTGGCCCCAGACTGATTAGCGTTCTGCGAAGTTGGTCGGCTCGTTTTAATTTGTTTTGCTCCTCCAGATTTTGTAGCCTGTCAAACTGCAGGCCTAAGAAGAAACTCAGGAAGGAGAAGACAATTCGTAGAGTTCGCCAGATTGTTAGCCAGGGGCGGAGGCGATAATATTGGGCGATCGCACAAGCGTCATACCGTCTTAACCGTTCAAGGGGGTGCTGTCCCACCGTTTCATTAACCTCTCGAATAAAGGAAATGAACAAACCGTGAAGGTTGGGAGCAACTCAACGCTTAAGCGGCAAAACGGGCTGTGCGGAATCGCTCGACAAACCCTCTAAAGCTCAAACCAAGTTCAGCTAGAAACCTAAAACATACCCATAAAAGAAAAGATATGGAGATATGGCTCTGACTTGGATAAGGTTTAAAACAATCAGACTGATACAATTCCCATCTGCTTGACATTACAGATGGTTAATATCGTTTCATTAACTATAGTATAGAAAACTACAAACTTTTCGCACACCCATTTTGTCCTGGGCTGTGTTAGTAAACGTACAGCAAAAACAGGATAGGCTCAGCGAGGGGATTTCGTCGATCTGTTCAAGATCCACAAAGGTTAAAGAAATATTAAGTTTTTCAATGTTTTGCTTTGGCCTACTTAATGCTTTTTCAAACCAAACAATCCTTGAGACTATAAGCGACCTGTTCTTGCTGTTCCAGGGTTATTTCAGGGAACATGGGCAGCGATAACACCTGTTGGGAGGCTTGCTCAGCCAGGGGCAGTTGTCCTGGCTGGTAGCCCAGTTCCCGGTAAGCAGGTTGTAGGTGTAGCGGTAGGGGATAGTAAACCATTGAGGCCACGCCTTTCTCCTGAAGCTGCGATCGCACTCTGTCTCTAGCCGCTCCAGCATCACTCTCGCCCGTCACTCGAATTGTGTACTGATTCCAGACACTTTTGCTGCCAGCCATCTCTTGAGGTCGTGTAATGTTCGGAATGGGGCTGAGGAGATGCTGATAGCGATCGGCCACGTCCCGTCGTTGTTGGTTCCATTGATCCAGGTGGCGCAGCTTGATTTGTAGAATTGCTGCCTGCACCGCATCCAATCGGCTGTTAACCCCTAGTTCTTCGTAATAGTAAGCCCCCTGCCGACCGTGATCTCGCAGACGACGTAACCGCTCTGCGATCGCCGGGTCGTTCGTCGTGATTGCTCCCCCATCTCCACAAGCCCCCAAATTTTTGGTGGGATAGAAGCTGAAACAGCCAATATGACCAATGCTACCGACTTTTTGACCTTCCCACTCGGCTCCCGTAGATTGGGCACAGTCCTCAACAATCAACAGGTTATAGGTCTGAGCGATCGCCATCAGCCGCGTCATGTTCATGGGTAGACCAAACAAATGTACAGGAATGATCGCCCGCGTGTGTCCTGTAATCGCGGCTTCTATCTGATCCAGATCAAGGTTAAACGTAGCTAGATCAATATCTACGAAGACAGGGGTTGCTCCGACGGCGCTGATGACTTCTGCGGTGGCAACAAAGGTAAATGGGGTGGTAATCACCTCATCTCCGGATCCAATTCCCAGTGCTCTTAAGGCCAGGTAAAGGGCATCGGTACCAGAATTACAGGCAATGCATTCCGAAGTGCCAATGTATTCAGCAAATTGACTTTCAAAATCTGCCACCCAGGAACCACCAATGTAACGCCCAGAAGCCAAGACCTCTAGCGCTGCTGCATTCATCTCTGCGCCAATTAGCTTGTACTGTTCAGACAGGTCAAAAGGAGGAATTCTGTTCACTCACACACACCGTAAGTAATGATTACTACTAGAACCTGATTATGCCTGGAAAAGACAACATCAATCCAAAATCGCAAATCCAAAATCCAAAATTCGATGAACTCACCTTTGCAATTAATTTGGGCCTTGGGGCTAATGGCGATCGCGATTGCGCTTTCAGTCTGGCAAAAGCTGGGGCTGGAAGGGAGGCTGGCTCTGGCAATGGGACGAACAGTGCTGCAACTCTCCGTTGTGGGGTACGTGCTGGCGATCGTGTTTGAGTTTAAAAATCCACTGCTAGTCCTACTGGTGGTGGGGGTGATGCTGGTGGTGGCGACGATCGTGGCCCGCAACCGCATTAGTCAAAAAATTCCCCGTCTGATTCCTCTGGTGGGCGGCTCTATTCTAACGGCTACCGCCCTGACACTGCTGTATACCAACCTGTTGGTATTGCAGCCCCCAACCTGGTATGACCCTCAGTATTTGATTCCCCTGGCTGGAATTGTGCTGGGAAATGCGATGAATGGGGCAGCGATCGCAGGAGAACGGCTGGTTAGTACATTAAATTCTAGTCAGCTTGAAATTGAAACTCACTTAAGCCTAGGAGCGACTCCCCAACAAGCCGTAGCTCAGTATCGTCGAGAGGCCATCAAAGCAGGACTGATCCCCACCATCAATACCATGATGGTCGTTGGCCTTGTCACCTTACCCGGCATCATGACTGGACAATTGTTGAGCGGTGTGAATCCGCTCATTGCTGCTACTTACCAGGCCATTATTATCTTTATGCTAGCCTGTGCCACCTTAATAACCACCTTACTGGTGACCACTGGCCTCTGCCGCCAGCATTTCAACCAGTTTGCTCAACTCCAGTTATGGTAATGGCTTACTCGTCATCTAGTTCATTTTGGAGAGAAAGGGATCCAGTCAGGAGATTCTCCATCTCCATCCGCTGTTCCATCTGGCGCAAGAAGTAGCCCGTCATCATGGCGGATACCAGTAACCCAGCTAAATTTTCCCGATCGGTGGTGATCTTGACGTTGAATGCTTCGGAGGGCAGCATGCCTACCAATCCTTGCACGTTGTGGGAAATTATCTGCTTTACATTCGGACTTACAGATTTCGCAACCTGGGCCAGAACCTCCGGCGACTGCAGCTGAAGGTACTTGAGTAGGGGGTTGGTCTCTCCTACCTCCGGTTCAGAGTTGAGAAAGTTTGTACTGTCAGAGTTAAAGATCATTGGCAATCTAATAGGGTACTTAGCCTATTGTGACACTTTCGTCTTAGGGTTGCCTAAGTAGTTTGTCGAGATTTTTGAGGATCGGAGAGCAGGGATTGGTAGAGACACTTTGGCGGAACGTCTCTAGAAGGAACTCGGAATCTTGATTCTTTATGCTTTCGGTTCGAGATACTGGTTGAGTTCTATCGCCTGATCTTGATGAATTTGAAAGTATTGGTGAAATTTATCGGTAACCTGGAGCCAGTAGGAGCGGCCATCAGACTGGCGGCGTTTGCGGACGAAGCCTAGCTCTACCAATTCCTGAACATGCTGATAGGCGTTTGATCCCCGGATTTCCACCAGATCAGTTTGGGCAATTTTGCCTTTCAGGGCGATCGCGGCCAGGGTTCGCAGCGCACCAACTCCCAAATCGGCAGGCAGGAGTTCCTGAATCAGGTGGTGAAACGTTTCCCGCAACTGCAAGGCATACCCATTGGATGTTTCCACAATTTCTAGAGCGCTGTCTCGATGCGCGTAATCAGTCATCAATTCAATTAACCCTTCTTCTACGGCAGCCCGATCGCACTTGGCATACTCCGCCAGTTCTGAAACCGTCAGTGGTTGGGCTTTCAGATACAGAATCGCTTCAATCGTGCAAGCAAGAGAAGGCATGGATAGCGTTGAGAGTGAAGAGTGAAGAGTCGAGAGTTAAAAGTTTTGAATTGTCATTCGCCCCTTGTCTGTTGTCCCCTACCAATGAGCGATTGCCAATGGCTAATGACTGATTTTCAATCTAAATTCCGCCCGGTCAACTCAACAAAAATATCTTCTAAATTAGATGGTCTGACCATCTGGCCGGTTTTATCGGGCTGCTGGTTCAGGTAGGCGTTGGCGGCTTCCAGGGTGGGGAAAAACTGGTATTCCCAGGGCGCAGCTCCACTAACCCCTTGGGGATCACCCAATTGCTTGATCACCAGGCCTTCTCCATGTTTTTGACGCAACTGTTGCAGGGTGCCGAGTTCAATTAACTGCCCATTATCCATGATGCCGATGCGTCCGGGTTCACCACTGCCAAAACCGCCACAGAGATACTCAACCTCGTCCATGTAATGGGTGGTGAGCAGGATAGTCATGCCCTGCGTGTTCAGATCGCGAATGATTTCCCAGAGACGGCGACGAGTTTGGGGATCCAGGCCCACGGTGGGTTCATCGAGAAACAGGATCTCCGGACGATGAAGTAAAGCTCTGGCAATTTGCAGGCGACGTTTCATGCCGCCAGACAGAGTTTTAGCGGCATCATTGCGACGATCGCTCAGTTCCACATAATCCAACCAGCGATCGATTTCCTGTTGGCGCTGAGGATTGGGGATGTGGTGCAGGCGACCATGAAATTCCATATTTTCCCAGACGGTCAGGTCGCTGTCCACACTCAGTTGTTGTAGCACTACGCCAATTCGCCGCTTCACCTGTTGGGGACTGCGAACTACATCGTACCCGGCAACTAGAATCTGTCCTTGAGACGGTCGAGTCAGGGTAGTGAGCATCCGAATTGTGGTGGATTTTCCGGCTCCATTTGGCCCCAGTAAGCCGAAAATCTCTCCCGCTTTGATGTCAAACGATAGATTATTGACCACTGGGGCTTTAGTAAAGGTTTTGTATACGTTTTGAAGGGAAACCGCGATCGTCATAACAGGTAAGGTCAATCTGAATTATCGCCAATGGAAGCAGCAGGTTTTTCTGCAACATCACCTTGCTCGGTAAACACAATCCGGAGAAAGGGGGGAGCCAGGAATGTTGTGAGAATCACCATCACAATAATCGCAGCTTCCAGAGGTTTAGACAGCACTCCACTGGCAGATCCTACGGCAGCAAACACTAAGCCCACCTCACCTCTGGGAATCATCCCTACACCGATCGCCAATCGGTTAATCCCCGGTTTGCCGAATACAGTCAGACCCGTTACCACCTTACCGACGATCGCCACTAGAATCAGGAAAGAAGCTATAATCAGCCCTTCCCGGTTTTCTCGCACAAAAGGATTTAAGACACTCACATCTGTGCGAGCACCCACGACAATGAAGAAGACTGGCACCAGAATATCGGCGATCGGTACCACCTGTTTGATCAAATCTTCTCGCTTGTCCGTTTCTGCCAGAATCAGTCCAGCGGCAAAGGCTCCCAAAATAGCTTCTAACTGAATTACATCAGCAATATAAGCTAGCAAAAACGCGATCGTCAGGGCTGGAATCAAAACCTTGCCCCGGGTTTGCAACCGCTCCATTAGAGACATCAGCAAGGGATTCAACAACCGACCTAACCAGATCGATCCCACCAGAAACACGCCTGCACTCACGATCAGGTAAATCACATTGCCGACTTGCACCTGTCCCTCACGAGCTAGACTGGCCACTACCGCGAGCACGATAATGCCCAACACATCATCCAGAACAGCGGCTCCGATAATAATCTGGCCTTCACCAGAGGTTAGCTTTTGAATTTCAGCTAGCACTTTTGCCGTAATACCAATACTGGTCGCCGTGAGGGCCGCTCCAGCAAAAATTGCAGGCACTACGGGTGTATGAAAGAACCAGAGGAGACCTCCCGTTCCTAACACAAAGGGTGTGATGACTCCTACCACCGCTACAACCATCGCCTGGGGGCCAACCCGGATTAACTCTTTCAGATTCGATTCCAGGCCAATCTCGAACAGTAAGATCACTACACCCAGTTCCGCCAGTACAGAAATGACCTCACTCTGAGCCGTGAAGACGGATGTCAGAGATTCAGGAGTCAGGGTGGATGTGGTTTGCAGCAAGTGCATTAACAAAGAGCCGCTGCCATCCTCACCACCTTCGGGAAAGACGAGCAGGTCTAAGGCCGAAACGCCAATCAGAACACCACCGACCAGTTCTCCCAGCACAGGCGGCAGGTCAATTCGGGCACAGAGTTCTCCTCCCAACTTACTGGCCAGGTAAATCATGACCAGACTGAGCAACACGCCAGCCAGGATTAATGGCCCATTCGCGGCTTCATTAGCAGGTTGGTTGGCCGTTGCCAGCAAAGGTAGCAGGTAGGTTGGTGAATGCAGGAGTAGCAGGTTTGGGAAATCAACCCAGGTCATAAGGCTTACCAGTGGTTCTGTAAAATTCCATTTCTTGATTGTATAGACTTCGTTACAAGGTGAAGCCGGAATTAGAGCGATCGCCCCCTTCCGTCCAGTCTAAAATGGCGTAGCTTTGCCAGAAATCACGGCAAAGGAGGATCTAAACCTTGTCCAAGTCCAGAATTGTAGTTTCTCTGATCGGAAAACGACTGTTCTCGAGCTGGACTTGGTTTAAAACTACACTTGTTCCATCGATAACCAGAGCAGAACCCTTTCATGGTCTTACTCCTTACCGATATCTTTCTGCTACTAACCCAGGTCTTTCTCTGGCTGATCGTGGGGTTGGTGATCTGGTTCTTTCTGCAAAGGGTTTTGTCCAAGCAATTTCTTGGCATTCTGGTGCTGCTGCTATTCCTGTTTGTGATTCTGACGGCCTTTTACCAGGGAGGCATCAACCAGCCCGGAAGTGTTCTGGAAATTCTCTGGCGAGTTATTTCTTATCCCCTGACTCCCTTTGGTTTGGGATTTATTCTGTTGTTGCTGCTGCTGACAGGATTTGTCAAGCTAGGCAAATGGACAAAATATATTATTCAGGGAATATTGATTTTGCTCCTGTTGGGTAGTATTCCATTCATTGCCTATTTTCTAGCTCAGGAACTGGAGATGGAGGCGATCGAGCTAATCAACCCGCTTCCCCCACTCGATGCAGATGCCCGTCAGGTGATTGTGCTGTTAGGGCGAAATACAACCCGCTTCCAACTCAGACCCCGTCGGGAATCCGTTCCTATTCCCGCCCCAACCAGTCCTGCGGATTGTCAGCCTCCCTGCCGCCTACCGGAAACCCCTCCCAAAGTTGCTCGTCCAGTTAGCGAAGTCCAATATCAGGTACTCAGTCAGTTACCTGTGCAAATGACGGCTCATGGGAACCGAATTGTTTATGCGGCAAAACTATATCAGGAATCTACTGGACGCAATCCGCTGATCATGATCAGTGCAGGTCGCCGCTACGATCGCAAAAAACACGAAGGAGAAACCTGGGAAGAAATTTCTGAGGCTCAAGATATTCAAACCATGTTGACTCAAACCTTTGGAATTCCTGACAATGCCATAATTCAAGATCGAGAAGAGTACAATATCCGCAGTAGTGCCGTCAATGTGCAAAAATTGCTGCGCGATCAGGGAATTAATTACGGCAGGCAATTAATCCTGGTTGCCTCTGCTCTGAATATGAACCGGGCCGCACTGACCTTTGAAGAAGTATTTAGCGAGGATTGTATCGTTGTACGCCCGACGGATTTTCTTACCGTTCCCAGCCCCGATCGACTGAGAGGCATTTTGCAGGGACGTGATCTGGTAGAACGGGATTTTCAAGTCACAGACATTCTCCCATCGGCAGAAGCCTTTTATATCAGTTCCCAGGCATATCAGGAATATCTCAATTCGTTCTATTATTTCCTGCGCCGCTGGATCCGGCCCTTCAGATCCCGTGGAGAGATTCAGACCTGCCCCACAACTCCCAATCAGACTCCTTCCCTCACTCCTGCTCCTCCTGCTACGACTACGCCAATTCCGATCCCCACGCTTACCCCTACCCCTGGTTCCACTCCGATTCCTACACCAATTCCAATTCCCACTGGCACTCCCACCGCCCCTACTTCTACCTCTGAAGAATTGCAGTAAGGTTTTCTCTGCCTCTAGAGGGATAACTCAACTCTCCTCAATCGCCCTAGGCCTTAATTCGATTAGGATGGTAAGGCCTCCTATTGAACGGTGATTAACGACGAATGGCTCGACCCTCTCGGTTACGGAAGTTAGGGGAGTATCTGCGGCCCCACTGGCGTAAAGCAGTCCTGGGAATTGGTGCATTGTTCATTGTGAATTTGTTGGGTATGTATATCCCACTGCAAATTCGAGATGCGATCGATCGCCTCCAGGCTTCCTTTGACTTCAACCAGGTGCTGTATTACGTGATCCTGGTGCTGGTACTGGCCTCTATCATGTGGGTGATGCGAATGGCCTCCCGAATCTGGCTGTTTGGGGTGGGTCGCCAGGTAGAGTTTGATCTAAAACAGACGATCTTTAATCACCTGCTGACGCTGGAACCTTCCTACTTCGCGATCAATACTGTGGGAGATTTGATCAACCGGGCCACCAGCGATGTGGATAACATTCGACGACTGCTGGGATTTGCGGTGCTGAGTTTGGCCAACATGCTGTTTGCCTATGGCCTGACGTTGCCTGTGATGCTGGCAATCGACTGGAAACTGAGTCTGCTCTCGCTGGCCGTGTATCCGTTGATGATGATCGTAGTAGTGCTGTCCAGTAATCAATTGCGCCAGCAGCAACAAGATGTGCAGGAAGAATTATCCAACATCAGCGAATTGATCCAGGAAGACATGAGCGGCATTTCCCTGGTCAAAATTTACGCCCAGGAAGAAAACGAACGACGAGCCTTTCATCGCCTGAATCACCAATTACTGGATGCCAATCTTACCCTGGCAAAAACTCGTACCATTTTGTTTTCCTCACTGCGAGGACTGGCCAGCATCAGCCTGTTGATTGTCCTCTGGTTTGGCATGGGATCGATCAATCAGGGATCAATTACTGTTGGCGATTTTGTCGCCTTGTTGCTGTATGTGGAACGGTTGGTGTTTCCGACCGCATTACTGGGATTTACGATTACCGCTTATCAACGGGGTGAAGTCAGCATTGATCGGATTGAAACCATTTTGACAGTACAACCGAAAATTGCCGATGCTCCCGACGCGATTGCCCTCCCCCGATCGCAGGTGCAGGGAAAAATCACCGCTCGTCAGCTAACCTTTGCCTATCCTTCGCTGAATGGTAATGCCCCCCCCCATCCTGCCTTGGATCATCTCCAGTTCACCATCTATCCCCAGGAAACGATCGCAATTGTGGGGCCGATCGGTGCTGGGAAATCTACCCTGGCCAACGCCTTGCCTCGCTTGCTAGAAATTGCTCCCGGTCAACTTTTTCTGGATGAGTACGACATCACGACCCTGCGCTTAGAGGATTTGCGCGGTGCGATCGCCTACGTGCCTCAAGAGAGCTTCCTGTTCAGCACCAGCATTCGCAACAACATCCGCTATGGTGCTCCCCAGGCTACAGATGAACTGGTGATTCGAGCGGCGCAACAGGCCCAAATCCACGATGAAATTCTGAATTTTCCCCAGCAGTACGATACGTTAGTGGGCGAACGGGGGATTACCCTATCCGGTGGCCAACGTCAACGAACTGCCCTGGCTCGTGCCCTGCTGGTTGATGCCCCAATTTTGATTCTGGATGATGCCCTCTCCAGCGTCGATAACCAGACCGCCACCCAAATCCTGAAGAATTTATCCCAGGGCACCGATCGCAAAACGGTTCTCTTCATCTCTCACCAGATGTCTGCCGCTGCCACAACCGATCGGATTTTGGTAATGGATCAGGGGCGGATTGTAGAATCAGGCACCCACGAAGATCTGCTGACCCAGGGAGGACTATACCAGTCCCTGTGGGAACAGCAGAAGTTTGAAGCGGCTCTGGAGTGAGGGAAATAGTGGGTATCAAGTATTCACATACCAATTCCTAAGCGTCCTGCCAGACTGGGAGTTAAGGGCAGAAGCGTCACCACCATCAAAAATAAGGCCAGCAATCCTAAGGCGGCTCTGGCATCGTCCGGCTCAGTCAATTCATTCAAGCTGGGACGTTCCAGGTCGCGCTGTAAAAACAGGATGAGAATCGCCCAGTACAAAGCCAAAGGATTGACCAGGGAAGCCAGTCCTAACAGAATCAGGGTACCGATCGTCGTCCGGGCAGCAATCTTGCGACCATAAATCGCCTGCACAATCCGGCCTCCATCTAGTTGACCTGCAGGCATCAGATTCAGGGCAGTAATTACCAGTCCCAACCAGCCCAGCACAACTAAAGGATGCACATCCACTAGAGGCTGTTGCAAAGACTCCTTTAAGACGACACGGGCCAAAGTTCCCACCAGAATCGAACCTTGTAAAAATTGAGAAGGTAATTGAAACAAACTCCCTTGATGGGATAGCAGTAATCCACTGATCAGCATTACTAGGGAAACGGCTCCCCCTGCAGCGGGGCCAGCAAAAGCCACATCGAACAATACACTCCGGTTGGGCAAGACTGACTCAAAGCGAGTCAGAGCACCGAAGGAACCAATCTGGATCGTGGGAATGAAAAACGGCCAACTCAGGCGCACCTGATGCCGACTGGCCATGATCCAATGACCAATTTCATGAGCTGCCAGAATTGCAATGATGCCTGCCGCCAGAGGTACAGCTTCTGGGAGACGATTTGCAGCCGCAAGGACATCAAACCCTAGCATGAAGCCCGCACTTTCCAGGCAAGACCCGATCGTCACAACCAGTAGCACCACCGCTAGAATTTTCTGAACCAGGGTCATGGGTTGCGGATCTCGGCTGCTAGGTAAGACGATGATCACAGGTTTTTTATCCTGGTTCTCAACGAGGAACAGCCGATAGCGATCGCCCAATCGTTCTTTCAAACTGGTCGATAGGCGGGTGTAGGCTTCCTCTGGGTCGCTGCGCAGGTTGCCCCGGAAGATGGCCCCTTCCTGATAGGGTATGGTTTCAGTGGCAAAAAAGGTATCAATTCCGAAAATACCTTGAATAGCCTTCAGGTCTTCGGTAGGGATGGGAACCACTTCCGGTTCTTCTGTACTAGAGGAAGTGGGAAGTGGGGACTGGGGAGCGAGGGTAGATTCAGGGGATTTGGCTTCTGAAGGGGGAGCGTCTGACGATGAAGATTGGGATTCGGCGATCGCGGCAGCCCGCCGGGATTGTAAAGTGGCTTCTTTGAGCGATCGTACCTGATTGCCCAGAAGGATATAGGCGATCGTTGAGATGACCAGCAGCAACAGGATTATCACCAGATTTAGCATCAATCCTGCTGCCGCCAGGCCAAACACAATCAGCCAGGGAATCATCAGGACTACGGACTGTAACCAGGCTAAAATTCCTAACTTGCCAAAGGGTTTTGCCCGAAAAAAACCCCAGGCTAAGATGCCAATCCCAAAGGCTACCGTCAATATCGTCAAATCTTCAGTCGGTGAAGTAAACATTCCAGTCCCTCGCTAGAGCAGCGCTGATTTTTGGGGCAAAAGTACTGCAATACTCTAAATCTACCTGAATCAGGGCATCTCCGTACCCAGCAATAAATAAGGCAGCCCAGAAGACTGCCCGTCAATTAATTCAAACTCTTAATTCAAACTTTCGCAGGTTGACTGAGTTGACGTACGCAGTTCAACTTTTCTAAAGCGTTGGATTTCATGGTTTAACCCAACCTACATAGGTTTGCTGCTTCATTCGTAACTGAATGACAAAACCTGTCCCTACAAGAGTTTTGTGAGGTCGGCAGAATTATTTCTTGCCCTTCTTGCCGTCTTTCTTGGCATCCTTCTTGAAGCCTTTCTTGTCGGCCTTCGATTCCTCTTTGGGGGCTTCCGTAGCTACGGCTGTTGCGGCTGGGGCTGCTGGAAGTTCGGCGGCTGGAGCAGGTTCCGCTGCCTTTGGTGCTTCTTCCTGCTGCGGAGTTGCTACTCCCATTTGAGCCGCCACTTCTGCCGCAAAATCGGTTTCTTCCTTTTCAATGCCTTCACCCAGATTGAACCGGACGAAACGGCGCACCTGAATGTTTTCACCCAGTTTGGCAACGTGCTGCTTCACCAGTTCCTCAACCGTAATGGTAGAGTCCTTAATGTAAGGCTGATCCAGCAAGCACATTTCCTTCAGGCGCTTGTCAATCCGTCCCTGAACAATTTTTTCTTTGATGTTGTCTGGTTTACCAGCCAGGTCATCCTTGCCCATTTCGATCGCCTTTTCTTTTTCGGCCACCTCAGCAGGAATGTCGCTCACCTTCACGTATTCCACATTGGGACAGGCAGCAACCTGTTTGGCAATGTTGCTAACCAGCGCCTTGAAGTCTTCATTTCGAGCTACAAAGTCCGTCTGACAGTTGACTTCCACCAGCACCCCAATCCGGCCACCGATGTGAATGTAACTGTCTACCAGACCTTCGGCTGCAACCTTGCCAGCCTTCTTGTCGGCTGAAGCAATACCTTTCTTCCGCAACCATTCGATCGCTTTTTCAATGTTGCCCTCATTTTCTTGCAGGGCTTTCTTACAATCCATCATCCCTGCGCCCGTTTTGTCGCGCAGTTCCTTGACAGCCTTTGCTGAAATATCCGCCATGTGCCCTTGCTCCTAACTGTGGAAAGTCTTGGATTTCAAGTTTTAAGTTTTAAGTAATCAATAACAACTTAAAACTCAAAACTTAAAACTTATCACTATTACTATTCTTCCGTGTCTTCGTCGTCTTCGATATAGGAATCGCTATCGTCGTAGTCGTATTCCTCTTCTGCGCCCTCGTAATCTTCGTAATCGTCCTCAGTTTCAAGCTGACCATGACGACCCTCGTAGATTGCATCGGCCAGCCTACCCAAGATGAGCTTAATGGAACGAATCGCATCATCGTTGGCAGGAATGGGAACATCGACCACATCAGGATCGCAGTTGGTATCCAGAAGGGACACGATCGGAATTCCCAGCTTCTGGCATTCCTGAACCGCGTTGTATTCTCGACGTTGATCCACAATCACTACCACGTCGGGGATTTTCCGCATGGCTTTGATCCCGCCCAGGTACTTCTGCAGTTTCTCCAGCTCTCGCCGCAGCATGGACGCTTCTTTTTTGGGCAACAGGTCAAGTGCCCCTGTTTCTTCCCGGCGTTCCAGTTCTTTCAACCGCTCGACACGGGTTTTGATAGTTGCCCAGTTGGTGAGCATTCCCCCCAGCCAGCGCTGGTTGACGTAGTAAGCTCCGCAGCGGCTGGCTTCCTGAGCCACAATCCCGGCAGCCTGACGCTTGGTGCCGATGAACAAAAACTTCTTGCCTTGCTCCGAGGCGTTGCGAACGTAGTTGTAAGCCTCATCCATCAACTTGGCGGTTTGCACCAGGTCGATAATATGAACCCCATTGCGAGCCGTATAAATGTAGGGATCCATTTTGGGGTTCCAGCGGCGGGTTTGGTGCCCAAAGTGAACCCCTGACTCCAGTAATTGAGCCAACGAAACAACTGGCATATTTGATCTGATCTCCTTTTCGGGTTAATCCTCCATCCAGGTTGCGCAGGACATAAGGGGTTGCGTTTTGAGTTGCTTTTGAGTTGGGCAACTGCGATCGCA
This sequence comes from Leptodesmis sp., assembly GCF_052746595.1. Lineage (NCBI taxonomy): Bacteria > Bacillati > Cyanobacteriota > Cyanophyceae > Leptolyngbyales > Leptolyngbyaceae > Leptodesmis > Leptodesmis sp. Next base: position 14,351 of record NZ_JBRAGO010000012.1, on the reverse strand, counting down.
AACCTCAACCGTCCAATTCACCCGAAATCCTGGATGTGTAGTGTTTAGACAGCTTTTTTAGGCTAACACAAAATGATCGATTCTAAGCATCGTTCGTGCAGACCCTGGCAGTTCTAGCCGATGAGCGTTTGGGCTGGCAATTTAGGGATCAGTGGAAAATAGCCCACTTAACGATTCAGGCGAATCAGGAGAAAGAGTCCGGCGGAGAGGGCGGCGATCGTTGGCAACCACCCAGCAAAGAAAGCGTTGAACACTCCGAACTGGTATAGAGCTTGTCCCAAGATAATCAATAAGTAATAGGAGACGATGATGATTAAGCTGATACCAAAGCCAGCAGCTCGACTGGTGCGTTGAGGGCGGACTCCCATCGTAGCGCCGACAATCCCAAAGGCGAGACAGGCAAACGGCAGGGAAAGCCTCTGTTGCAGCCGTAAGCGCATCTTGCGAACTTCCCGCTGGTTGCCACTCTGTTCAATCAGTTGCAGATAATCTTGAATTTCCCAGACGTTCATCTCGTCGGCATCGCGGGAGGTTTTAGCGATATCCAGAGGAGCGCGGGGCAGTTTGAGTTGCTGTTGCTCAAAGCGCACAATGTTGCGGTAGGAACCATCAGGAGCAACCAGATAAATAGTGCCATTGAAGAAATCCCAGGTTTTCTGCTCAGCGTTCCACATAGCTGATTCTGAAGCCACAATCTGATTGAGGCCATCCCGAGAGAAGTCAAGAATGGTTAGCCCTTTCATCCGCTGTCCATCAAATTCACGAGCATAGAAGGTTCTAGAAAGGACATCTTCTCTCCGTCCGTCGGATTGTTTAACTTTTCTAAACTCCTGATATAAGATATTTTTCTCTGTAAATGAAGGCCTATTTTTGTTAATGGCCTGTTCCAGAATCTGAGAAGCCTGGTAGTTAGCGGCTGGAACGACGGCTTCGTTAAAGGCAAAGGTAATGGCCGTAACAATTAAGCCGATCGCGATCGCCGGAGCCACCAGTCGGTAAACACTCACACCACAACTCCGCAGCGCAATCAACTCACTATCGCTGGAGAGCCGTCCATACACCATCAAGCAAGACAGCAGCATAGACATGGGAAAGGCCAGACCAATAAAGTAGGGTAGTTTCAGGAACAGGATTTGTAAGGCAATACTGAGGGGCAAACCAGACTCTGTAACTCGCCGCAATAGATCCAGCAACACGCCAATGGACAAGCCGATCGACGTAAAAGCCACGACTCCAAAGGTGAACGGCATAATCAACTCTGCGGCGATGTAGCGATCCATCAAAGACAGACCGGGAAGCCAGTTGAGAGGATTAAAGGGAGGCTTTTCGAAGGTAGAGGTGCCTGTGGCCATGGGAGATTGGGGATCAGGGATGAGGGATTGGGGATTGGGGGTCAGGGGTTGGGGATTAGGTTAGATTTGGAAGCGATCGCCCAGGTAATACTGTCTGACGAGAGGGTTACTATAGAGTTCTTCGGAACTGCCGGAAGCGAGAATTTGGCCGTCGCGCATGATGTAGGAACGATCAGTGATGGCGAGAGTTTCGCGGACATTGTGATCAGTAATCAGGATGCCCAGGTTGCGATCACGGAGTTGGGAGACAATTTGTTGGATGTCGGCGACAGCGATTGGATCAACTCCAGCAAATGGTTCGTCCAGTAACAAGAACTTCGGGCCTTCAATGCCTGCGGCCAGTGCTCTGGCCAATTCTGTGCGGCGACGCTCTCCACCAGACACTCGAATTCCCAGGGTATTGGCAACTTTCTCTAAACGAAATTCTTTGAGTAGAAACTCCGATCGCTTTGCCCATTCCTGCTGGGGCACTTGAGTTTGCTCCATAACTAACAGAATATTTTCGCGGACAGTGAGATGGCGAAAGACACTAGGTTCCTGTGCTAGATAACCAATTCCTAGTCGTGCTCGTTTATGAAAAGGAACGGAAGTAATTTCAGTATCGTTGAGCCAAACCCGTCCTTGATTCGGTTTCTCCAGTCCTGTGGCAATGTAAAAGGTTGTTGTTTTACCCGCTCCATTGGGGCCAAGTAGCCCAACAATTTCCCCCTGTGCAACCGAAAGACTGACCCGACTGACCACTACCCGCGGCCCATAGGACTTGTGAATATTTTCCAGAGCAATTTTCAACAGTCTACTCCTCGCTAGCAGCCTGTCAACCTAATGTTGACGAGTCCTATACAAGCCACTGAATCATCTTATCAGCCTCCTATACTCTACCTCACCCAGAGGGATGAAAATCCTAAGGACTGGTAGCAGGAGTAGTCGGGGCGCTGAACTCGGATTGCCCAAAAGGATTGGCTGGAGGGGTAACAGGAGTAGGAGAAGCGACTGGGGAGGGAGACGGAGCGGGATTATCCTGGACTTGATAAATGGCTTCCACCTGTTTCGGAGCCTGGGGAAGGGCGACAAATCGTCCTTCATCAATCAAGTAAGTAATGGTTTCGCCTCGCAAACTATTTCCTTGTTGCAGAACGTAAACGTTGCCACTCAGGACAATCCGGCGCTCTCGGCTGAAATATTGAGCCTGGGCTGCAGTAGCTTGAATTTGTCTGGCAGGATAATAAATCTGCACGTTGCCGCGAGCCGTAATCACTCCAGTTTTAGAGTTGGCTTCCTGAACGTCCGATCGCAGCGTTAATGGTCGTTGTACCGTAGCAGGTTGCTGTGTTTGAGCCTGAGCTGTACTGAACTGCGTAGGTGACGAGCCAGCAAAACCCACAACCAGCAGGGAGGCAACAAACGCTGTAGGTGCGATCGCCAAGGTTCCCAAGCGATTAAAAAATAATTTTGGCAGTAGAGACAAATCAGTCATGGAGCGAGCAAAGAGATTCACAAGACAGTCATAGCATAGAAAATAGCAAGCACCTTAGGAGAACGTTGGAAAAGTATTCGGCGGTTAAAACCGCAACTACACCAACAAAGTCTGCTGACGCAGACCCAATACAATCAAGGTTTTCAATAACCTGCATCAGCAGGTTTGCTTTGTATAGCCGCGACTTCAGTCGCTAGGGTGACTTAAATCTTTGCAGGATGGGAAGCTGTAAGGTTGGTAAGGTTTCAGACGGAGGAAGGGGGGGGTGAGTTCCGGAGTTCCCCAACCCCAGTTGCCTAATCACATCATTCATCTGATCTGGTTGATCTGGCCCCATTTGTTGCAGATGCTGATGTAACTGGGAGGTTTGCCATAGAAAATTTTCAAGATCCAGATCGGCATACCCAAGTTCATAGGAACGCAGACGGTTCATGCCCTCTCCCATGAGAGTCACGCAGCCTCGCCAGTTCCCGTTACTGAGATGGTAGAGAGCCACCGCGATCTGCAAAATCCCCTGATAGAAATTCTTTTTGCTCTGAGGAGCTTCAATCCATATTGCTTCCAGCGTGTCATGACAGGCATAAAACTGCCCTTGGTTAAATTGCTCAACCCCCTGCCAAAACTCTAAGGGAATGTCATCCATAAAGCTGTATTTCTGGGTTTGATACTGGGATAGAAGTCAGGTAGTGGGTTGAGATAGTCTCAGACCTCCATCAGACTTAGGGATTTGCCGTTAAATCATGTACTGGCTGTAGGATGTATTCGGCGTTAGCTGTAACGCATCGCAGGGATTTTATTTTCGCACAAGCCCCTTAGCCTGGCATTGCTTGAAGCTGAAGTTGCAAAGGTTGCTTGTCATGAATGAGCAAGCCGACCCCTGGAAAGTTTTGAGAAACCGTACTCTGGGACGTTCCTGATTGTCCTGGCCAGAGAATCCAGCGGCTACCGGGTGGAAGGAATTGCAAACTGGCCGGATTTTGGGTCAGCCACAGGAGCGAACAGGAAGGCAGGGAATAGGTCTGGGACTGCTCTCCAGCCTGAACAGCAGCCAGCGCTTCTAGAATGACTTGATTGCCATGAATTAACCCGGTTGTAGCTGTCCAAAGCTGGACATGGAGGTTCTGGCGGCAGGCATAGAAATAGAGGGAGGCCGCTGCAATCACCGCCTGTTCGAATTCGTCTACCGTTGCATTGTCTCCCGTTGGCTCGATTTCGGATGTGGAAATCCAGGCCCGATCGCTGTCCAGCGCAATGATTAATTCCTGACCTCCGGTAAATACTTCTAATTCTCTGACTCGCAAATCACCATAGCGAGCGCTTGTCCGCCAGTGTACCAGACGAATCGGATCGCCCCAGCGGTAAGGACGCAAAGATCGGGTCAATCCCTCGGTGGCAGCCTGGGTGCGACGATCGCTGTTCATCAACAAACTCTGATCCCGTCCCATTTGATCAATCAGGGGACACTGAAGCAGGGGCAATACCGTAGGGTAGACGATCGCCGTTGCTTTGGCCACTCGCGATCGACGACACCAGAACAGCCCCAGGGGAGCCCCTGTTCTTAAATCAACCTGCTGCCAGCGATAAATGCCCCGTTTTGCCGCTAGGTAGCTGCCGATCCAGTGATGTGTGCTGTGGGCCGGAATGATCTCAATAGCGTGTTGGGCAGTTGAACCCAACGATGCCGGCAGATAATCCTGAATTTGCAACAGAGATTTAGGCTGGGAACTGTGGTTTTCGATGACCAGTTCCACCATTACCTGATCACCCGCACTGACCGGATGGATGGGCACTCGCCACACCGAGAGCGAGCGCAGCATCCGTTCCGGTAACAGGGCCGCGATCGCCAGCAAGGCAATTCCCACCCCGCTGATGACATAGAGCCAACCAGATAGAGTGTTGGTTGCTGCAATAAAGAAAAAGAGGGACAGCCCACCCAGAAGCCAGCCACTATAGGCAGGAGTGACCCAGTGAGTTTCTAACCAGGCTGCTATCCGCTGACTCAGTCTCATAGATGAATAAAATTCCCCACGCTCAAGGTTCCCAAATATAAGAACTCTTTACAAAAACTTTAACTTTTCTCTTTTTTGTAAAAAAGCAGGTGAAAACCTTAAAACTGTAGGCGACGAAAGATCAGAACTCTTACGCAGACAAACCGATCCAATAGGTGGAATTAAAATAAAGCCCTTATAATAATGTGATTAATTTGATTAATTTCATCAGCATCTTAGGTCGGGCCAGCGCCCTATCTCAACGCTAGTTTTCCCATAATTCTACTGACAGTCTACTGACAATTCCTTCGCTGCTAGAGCTTAATAACTTTTCCGATGCGTGATTCCAGGGAGGCACCCATGACCAGTTCCGCCACACCTCGACACAATGAAGGCTCAATGCCCGTGCCTCCTCCGCCTCCGGCACCTACCCCAGCGGTAGTAGCTAAACCGAGAAATACAATTGAGCAAATGGTACGGGATGCCTTTACCCGTCAGGCTTCTGATATTCATATTCGAGTTGGTGAAGTTCCCAGATATCGAATTCAGGGTCAAATGGTACAACTGCGCGATCAGGTAAAGGTTACGCCGCAGCTATTTGAGCAATATCTGGCGGAAATTCTGACTCCTCACCAGCGCCAGTTATTTGCCGCTAATAAGGAGTTGGATACAGCCATTTTTTATCCTGGCCTGGTTCGTTGCCGGGTGAATTGTTTTGACTCCCTCACGGGCGGCGCGATCGTGCTCCGCTTAATTTCTCTGGAAGTTCCTTCCATTGATGGGCTGGGGTTACCCGAAGTACTGAAGTACCTCTCGGGTCAATCCCAGGGGTTGATTCTGGTTACAGGCCCGACCGGATCCGGGAAATCGACTACGCTGGCGGCCATGATCCGGCACATGAATGAGACGAGCACCCGCCATGTCGTGACGATCGAAGATCCAATTGAATATGTCCACACTTCTAACAAGTGTTTGATCAGCCAGCGGGAAGTGGGATTGCATACACTGGAATTCCAGAGTGCGCTGCGATCGGTGTTACGGGAAGACCCGGATGTGATTCTAATCGGGGAAATGCGCGATCGCATCACGGTCGATACAGCCCTGAAAGCAGCGCAAACGGGGCACTTGGTTTTGGGAACCCTGCATACCCGCAATGCCATCAACGCGCTCAACCGTCTGCTGAACATTTACAACCCGGATGAGCAGCCCGCCATGCGGATCCAGATTACGGAATCCCTGATTGCAGTTGTGGCGCAAATGCTGATTCCGACAACGGATGGACGACGTACAGCGGCTCATGAAATTCTGATCAACACGCCTGCAATGGCCGATTACCTGCTGAAGGGGAATGAGGCAGAAGCCTTCCAGTTGATGGAAACCGGAGCCAACGAAGGGATGCAGGTGATGAATCAGGTGCTCTGCGATTTGGTGCTGTTGGGCAAGATCAGTCCAGATGAAGCGGTGAAAGCCTCTCCCGATGCTGGCGATCTCCGTCGTCGAGTCCGGAATGAAGGTTATGATCCCTCTCGCTCCTCGAATCGAGAATTTCTCCACAATACCCCGTAGCTTTGTAGGATGAGTTGGGTGATCGCCGTACCGCATTCCAGGTCGCTTATGGCTGGAAAATCTGGGTTACGCGATGCTAACACACTACTGCTTGTATTTAGCGGGTGTGGCGATGCCATAGCGGATTAAGGTGGCTTCCAGTTCTTTCAGAAAGGCAAAGTCTTGCTCTGTCAGGGGAAAGGGCTGGCTATGGACATCAGATGCTTCCTCCAGAAAGGCAAAGGCTTGCCGAAATTCAGCAGGGGTAGCAGCAATGGGGGCCTCGAAATGGCAGGGAATGATCTGGTGAAAATCCCACTGGGCCACCCGATCGCACCATTCCAGAACCTGCTGGGGAGCCTGAACCAGAATCAGAATTTGCAGAATCGGAGCCACAAAAGGACGGCCCTGTCCCCGCAAGGCTTCAAAGGATTGATGCCAGTTTTCCTGCCAGCGCCACGGCATGAAGCCCAAGTAGGCTTTGAGGGAGCGATCGCTGGCCCGTAGCAAATTCTGCAACGATTGCTTCAAGCTCAGACGTTCTACCGTACTGGGACGAAAATAGATGGCAAATAGGGCAATCCGCTGCCATCCTTGGCGGCGATTTTCAGGCGTATCGACGATCGGTTCCAGCGCTGAGTCACGGGCATGAAACAGCAACGGATAGGGATCCAGTTGCACGATCGCAGGCGGTTCCTCTGGAATGGACAGAATGGAGTCGGTCAGCAGTAAGGTGTGCGATCGGCGATGAAACAGGGCTACTTCTGCAAAGGATCCACGTCCCAGATTGATATCCAGTACTGCGTAGTCAAATTCATTGGCAAACGGAACCTGATGGTTGTCTTCCGGTAATTCTTGGGTTCGTTTAGCCGGAAATCCCAGCCAACGGAGCGGCAGATTAAACGGGTAGCTCCACTGATGGGGAGCAACATAGACCTGAGCCTGGGGAAACCGACGGGCAAATGGCCCCACGAAGACTTTGTGTTCCAACCCCGAACTGGTGGGCAAAATGATGTATTTCACAGGCCCATATTTGGCAACTAGGGCTTCTACTTCGCGGAGGCATTCCCGGGTAGAAGCGATCGGCGCATACACCAGCAATCCCCCAGCTTCCAGTCGGATCACTGTCATGCGAATCGGCACGACGGCATATAGCAGACCTTGCAATTGGTCAAAGCTCCAGATCCAGTCTTCTACAATTTCCCGGCAAACCGTCCGCCGTTTACCATGGGGATAGAGGGGCACCAGAGGCCAGAAGGGCCATGACCAATCTCTAGCCCGATGCAGCGGGTGAGGTGAATGTTTGTGTCGTTTCATATCCAACAAATATGGCCGATTACTTTGCTTACCGCTTTTTAGCATTGAGGTTACAACCAGCCAATAATTTTTTGATCCATTAGCACCAGACATTGATCCACTTCAACAGTATCTCGTTAAAGTGTTCAACAGTATTGGGTTTCAATTTGCACAATTCATTGGCGTACATCCCTTGAATTGAGTGAAAGGCGATGATCTTCGACTTGCTGCCAGTACCTTACCGAGAAAGCAACATTTTGATAGACCTCGACGTTTCCCTTTTCCCCCATACTGGAAAAGAACAGCCGCTATCTTCAGGGAGGAAAAGCCGTGCTATCCAAAGGATTTGAAGTTGAGATCTATACTTGTACCCCTGAGGGCGATGTTGTTGGACTGTCCGACAAAATTGTGGCGGCATTAGATGGGTTTGTACGCGAACCCGATAGCCGCAATGTGGAATACACAACGCCCCCCTGCTATCGGTATGAACGATTATTGTGCGATCTGCTACAACCCCGCTACCGTCTGCGCCAGTACCTGAAAGAATTAGGTGACTATACGCTCAGTCCTGGCAGCACGATCGCCCTGGGAGATGCCCATCAGTTTTACCGTTCTGATCCCGGCAATCCTTACCACACCTATATTGAGCAAACCTACGGCACCAAGGTTGTCACGGCGAGCATTCACATTAACGTGGGTATCAGCAACCCGGAGGTATTAATCCAAGCCTGCCGTCTGGTGCGGGTGGAAGCTCCGTTATATCTGGCGCTGAGTGCCGCTTCCCCATTTTTAGCGGAACAGGTGACGGGATCTCATTCCACCCGCTGGCGTATGTTCCCCAAAACGCCTCAGTATGTTCCCCTGTTTGACAGTCACACCCACTTTATTCGCTGGACAGAGGAACAATTGGCGTTAGGCACAATGCAAAATGTTCGTCATCTGTGGTCATCGGTGCGGCCCAACGGCGATCGTCGTCCCTATAGTTTGAACCGCCTGGAACTGCGAATCTGTGATTTAGTAGTTGATCCGGTAGCCCTATTGGCTATTACTGCGCTGCTAGAGGCCCGCCTCTTGCAAATGATGGCGCTGCCATCCCTGGACCCGTTGATCCTGAGTGAATTGTCCAGTGAAGAACTGGTGGCCCTGACGGATGCCAACGAAATCGCTGTGGCAAAACAAAGCCTGGATGCGGAATTACACCACTGGAAAGATGGCAGTCCAATCTTAGCTAGAGACTGGATTGAGCAGCTTTATCAGGAGGTCTGGCCGATCGCCAGGCAACAGGGCTTTAGCTGTTTCTTACCTCCCGCGAAGAAAATATTGCGGGATGGCAACGAAGCCCAACGGTGGCTCAAGGCCTATAACCAGGGCATGACCATCCGGCAAGTTATGCAGCAGGGTATTCAAGACACCCTGGCTCTGGAAGTAGCCCTCCGGGATGCGATCTGTCAGCCGCTCGTCGCTTAAGGAATCGATGGTTCTTGAGTAAGGAAATTTTTTAGCACTCCTAGTCTTTGAGTGCTAAATTCAATGTGGACATCTGTGCGTGTAGATTATGGCTAAGATTGTTGTTTTTGATGAAGAATCTCGGCAGGCGTTAGAACGTGGCGTGAATGCCCTGGCCGATGCGGTGCGGGTTACTCTTGGGCCTAGAGGTCGCAATGTGCTGTTAGAAAAGAAATTTGGCGCACCTCAGATTGTGAATGATGGGATCACGATCGCCAAAGAAATTGAACTGGAAGATCCGCTGGAAAACACGGGTGCACGACTGATTCAAGAGGTCGCCTCGAAGACGAAAGATATGGCTGGAGACGGAACAACCACTGCTACCGTACTGGCTCAAGCCATGATTCACGAAGGACTGAAAAACGTGGCGGCGGGGACGAATCCGGTGGCGCTGCGGCGGGGGATTGAGAAAGCGGTGGCGAAACTGCTGGATGAAATTAAGGCGATCGCCAGACCCGTAGAAGGGAATGAAATTGCTCAGGTAGCAACAGTTTCTTCCGGCAACGATGAAGAAGTCGGAGCCATGATTGCAGCAGCAATGGATAAAGTGGGACGCGACGGCGTAATCACCGTAGAAGAATCCAAGTCTCTGGCAACGGAACTGGAAATTGTTGAAGGGATGCAGATCGATCGCGGCTACATCTCCCCCTACTTTGTCACCGATGCAGAACGCATGATTGCCGAATATGAAAACATGCTGATTCTGCTGACTGACAAGAAAATTACCTCGATTCAAGATCTGGTGCCCGTACTGGAGCGTGTGGCTCGTGCAGGTCAACCTCTATTGGTGATGGCAGAAGATATTGAAGGGGAAGCTCTGGCTACGTTAGTGGTGAACCGACTGCGGGGCGTACTGTCCGTTGTAGCCGTGAAAGCACCAGGATTTGGCGAACGTCGGAAAGCTATGCTGCAAGATATTGCAGTTCTAACAGGTGGCCAGGTCGTGTCAGAAGAAATTGGCCTCAGCCTGGATACAGTGACGCTGGATATGCTGGGCAAGGCGCGTAAGGTCACGATTACTAAGGATGCAACGACGATCGTTTCGGCGCAAGAAAACTCTACCGATATCGAAAAGCGCATCGCTCAACTGCGGCAAGAATTAGAACGCTCTGACTCGGAATACGATAAAGAGAAGCTGCAAGAGCGAATCGCCAAGTTATCAGGCGGTGTAGCGGTGATCAAAGTGGGAGCCGCCACCGAAACTGAATTGAAAGATCGCAAACTGCGGATTGAAGATGCCCTGAATGCTACCAAGGCTGCTGTGGAAGAAGGGATTGTTCCCGGTGGGGGAGTCACTCTGATTCACCTGGCTCCCAAGGTGGAGGAAATTAAGAGCAGTTTGTCCCTTGAAGAACAAATTGGCGCTGACATTGTGGTCAAGTCCCTGGCAGCTCCCTTGTGTCAGATTGCCGACAATGCTGGGGTCGAAGGTTCCGTAATTGTGGAAAAAGTGCGGAGCATGGATTTCAACACGGGTTATAACGCTCTCACCAACCAGTTTGAAAATATGGTGACGGCAGGCATTGTCGACCCCGCGAAAGTTGTGCGATCGGCATTGCAAGATGCGGGTTCGATCGCAGGTATGGTGCTCACCACCGAAGCCCTGATTGTCGAAAAACCTGAGAAGAAACCTCCAATGCCTGCTGACGGTGGTATGGGCGGCATGGGCGGTATGGGTGGCATGGGTATGATGTAAGCCCAACCGTTGTAGGGGCGGGTTTGGCAAATAACCTTGCTGTCTTGCTCTCAATCAATGGCAAAACTCGCCCTTACAGTCCGTTAATGAATATCCCAGCGCCGCCGCCAACTAGAGGTAGATTCTCGATTGGACTGCTGTTGCTCCTGGTGATGGCGTTGGTGAATTACCTCTGCACTATCCCTTAAGCTGGGATCGCGGTAAGGGATAGCAGCACGAGTCTTTAAATGTTCCTGCTCCATCTGAGACAGGGGATGCAAAGTGGTCGCATCAAAACTGCCGACCGTTCCCTGTGACCACTCGTGGGGAAGGTGAACTGGCCCCAACGGAATTGTTCCAATCTGTAATCCTGCAGCTAGCATGGCCGATCGCACCGCCGCCGATCGGGAATAGGTCGCCAATTTGCCCGTTGGTGCTAAACAACGGCTGACGAGCTGGAAAAACTCCACCGTCCAGAGTTGGGGACACCGACGCGGCGAAAACGGATCGAAAAAAATTGCATCTGCTTGAAAGTTCTGTTGACAGAGCATTTGAAGGGTTTGACGGGCATCTCCGATCAACAACGTTGCGGTCAGGTAAGCATCCTGATCGTGATGGTGCTGGGCAATTTCCTTCAACACCTTCTGGACTTGTGGCGACCAGATTTCAATTAGGGGAGGGGCGATCGCAGCGCGTGGAACCGTTTCGTCTAACTCCAGTCCAACCACCGTTACCTGACACTGCGGATTGACACTCCAAATCATTTCCAGAGCCGCGGCTGTATTGTATCCCAATCCATAACACACATCCAGCAGGCAGAGACAATCCCCTTGCGCTCTGGCAGCCAGATCAGTGGCCTGAGCAAATTTTTGAAACGCTTCTCCTTTAGCGCCATACCGACTGTGAAACGCTTCTCCAAACTCCTCCGAGAAAAAGGTAAAAGAACCGTCTTCGGTCAATTGAGGAACCCACCTTTTTGCATCAATCATTCAAGGACAATCCCATTCATTCAATGCCATCGTTTTGGCCGACAGGTTTTCAGTGTTCAGCCCACACACCATACTGTCTGATTTTAGGAAATCGCCCTAAGCCTGACGGCCACTTTCACCTTTGACAACAGCAGATGTGATCAGATGAGCCACTCGTAACGCTTCGGGAACATTGCCACAGTCAGTCAATCGTCTTAATGCTTTCGCGACGATCTCTGGCTGGCTCCCCGACACCTGAAAGTAAAACGGGGGATCCTTGTAAATCAACCCCGCCTGCTGGATCAAAGCCAGTCGCTGCTCCGGATTGGGGAGACGACGAATCGCATATTCCACGGCTTGCATATTGGGGTATCTGCGCATCACGGTGACGCAGGGGCGTTGCAGTTTTTCTGCCAACAGGGGCAGATTCACAATATTGAATCCGGCCAGAGAAATGCCATCCAGCAGCACCAGATGGACTTGAGCCAGAAATTTGCTGGGCAGCAACAAATCGCAAAGCACCTCGGTGGCATCCCAGCCATCGGGAGTTACCTGCCCCCAGACCATGCCTTCAAATCGGGTTCCGGCACAGACCACACCAGCCACAGGAACTGGATGATTGGCACAACGGATAAAGGGCGCATCATCAAAACCAATGACCCGAATGGTGCGGTTCTGCTCCAGCAGGGTTTTTAGATTCATCCACTCAAGCAGGCAGATTGGCAAAGATGTGATTCACCAGTTGTTTGGTTTTGTCATCCAGCTGATGCCAGTCTACGTCCCCGGTTTCATCAAACAGGCTGGGATCAATGGCTACACTGTCACCGATCGCCTCGTCAACGACATGAGACGTACCACTGACAGAATCATAGTCCTGAAAACAAATCCGATAACACAGATCCCACAAATCAAGGCTGATCTGACGATCGCCCCTGGAAAGACGTAATTGATAGCCCGGAAAAGGAGTGGGCAGTTGGGCCAACGATTGGGTAATGTCATCCACTTCTGCCGGAGACGCAGTTTCTAATTGCGATCGCAAGTTAGCCACCAGCATCTTATCGGTTTCACTGGTTCCCTCCGGCCACATCTGGATATCCTCATAGTCTCCCCGCCAATTGGACTGTTCCAGTTGCTGAGTGATGTTCGCGATCAGTCGGATAAATGCAGGCTGCATCAGCACCTCTGCCTGCTGCCACACAGTCCGATTGGGAATTTTGGGAGTCATGATGGTCCTTCAAGTTGGTGAGTGAACCCCTATCCGGACTCTAGACGATAGCGGTCAATCTATGGGTCGCACTTCATGTCTCTTTACGTGGCAGTGATTGTAAGCGATCGCCCTGACACTTTATTACAAAAACTTTACTTTTGGTAAACGATCGCATATCTGGCATTCTGGTAGGTTGCTTATCAGTCATTGATCGTTGAGGAGCGACTGTTCACCACTGTTCACCAAGGACAAATGGCAAATGCCCAGGGACATTTTAATCAGCGTTTATTTCCACCGACCTGTTTAGTCCTGAATCACTTAATGCGGCTTACATCGATGCTGTAGCCATTAAAGCCTGAGTGAAGTTTCTCCATCAGACTGTAAGGTTTAAGACAGTCAATGGGAGCGGCTCAGAGAATGAGGGCATAATGAACATAAGTGTTCAGAAGCACTGTGGTAACAGTATCATTTGATGCACGGCCATTACGCATCTGGCTTACAGCCGTTTAAGGGGCACAGCGATCGCATGGGGGAATTACATCATCGTCGCATCATCATTGGCGACGTTCATGGGCATTACCAGGGACTGATGGCGCTTTTAGAGGCGATCGCGCCCAGTAAAGCAGATCAGGTCTACTTTTTGGGAGATTTGATCGATCGCGGTCCAGATAGTGCTCAAGTGGTTCAGTTTGTGCAACAAAACCATCACCAGTGTATCTTGGGCAACCACGAACAGTTAATGATTGATGCCTTTCCCAGCGGACGGCCTTTTACTCCGGCTTTACAGGCATGGTTATACAGCGGCGGTCGAGCCACAATAGCCAGCTACGGAGATACCAGTAAGCTGTTAGATCACCTGGATTGGTTGAAAACATTGCCAACCTATCTGGATTTGGGCGACTTGTGGCTGGTTCATGCTGGAGTGCATCCCCTGCTTCCCCTGGAGGTCCAGTCCAGTCAGGAATTTTGCTGGATTCGGGACGAGTTTCACAGCATTTCTCGCCCCTACTTTCCCGACAAGCTGATTATTACCGGGCATACCATTACCTTCACCTTACCTAAAGTGGCTCCTGGAGAGTTGGCTCAGGGCCGTGGTTGGTTAGATATTGATACTGGAGCTTATCATCCCAAAAGTGGCTGGCTAACGGGACTCGATGTCAACAATCGGATGGTTTATCAGGTGAATGTCTTTACCCAAACCCTGAGAACTATGCAACTGGATGAAGCCGTGAGGCCGATCGAACCTGCTCAAGTGCTGGCCTATCGTCAGACCATGCTAAATCGCATTTAACTATTGAGGGGTTCGGGGAGCTATAAGTCCCGCGCTGTATGCGAAGCCT
>NZ_JBRAGO010000011.1:7509-59716 GCF_052746595.1 Leptodesmis sp. | reverse complement strand
TACCAAGAAGGTGACACGCACCCCCCTCTTAACCTGGATTACCGCATCACGAGAAATTGAAAGTTTGTAGCTATCTTTACAGTTTTAGATGCGTTTTCCTTGTCTGCTAGTATCGTAGGGTTAATGAGTCAGGTATTGCGCTGATGCACCAGCCACTACTGCTGGGGGATGCTTCCCCTTCTAATTTTTATGCCCAGGTTGAATGGGCAACAGGATTTACTCATACGATTTAGTGGCAGCATTGGATAAGTGACAGTGCTGAGATCGCCACAGATGCAGCCTATTGGAATTGTCAAAAACTATCCAAAGCTACGCTTAATGTCGTCCTGATGCAGAGGCTCAATCTAGCCTCCTCAGCCATTCTAAGTGGCTCAATCTTTTATCTGGACATCTCCCGTTTGTAGGTCGGCTGCAAGCGCCTGATATTGAGACTTGCTGTGTTAAGTCCTGGAACTAGAACACCAATCAAACTTTTGTCAAAGTTGAGAAAATAATGCAAACTATCTCGCCTTCCTCCTCCAGTCATCTTAATTTCACGACTCAAGATTACATTGACCTAGAAACTACCTACAGTGCAAACAATTATCACCCGTTAGATGTGATGATTACCAAAGGACAGGGAGTCTGGGTTTGGGATACCGATGGGAATCAATACCTAGATTGCTTGAGCGCTTATTCTGCTTTAAATCAAGGTCATTGTCACCCGCGCATCCTCCAAGCACTGGTGGAACAAGCCGCTAAAGTCACCCTGACTTCTCGCGCCTTTCGCAATGATCAGTTGGGGCGATTCTACGAAAAGCTGTGTCAGATTTCAGGCTTACCCAAGGTGCTACCAATGAATTCGGGAGCAGAAGCGGTCGAAACGGCGATTAAAGCCATTCGTAAATGGGCTTACACCGTGAAAGGCGTACCTGCAAACCAAGCTGAGATTATTGTGTGCAGTAATAACTTTGCCGGACGCACGATCAGCATTGTTAGCTTTTCTACGGAGGAGCAGTATCAATATGGGTTTGGGCCGTTTACATCGGGATTCAAAGTGGTGCCCTATGGCGACGTGGCAGCCCTGCAAGCCGCCATCACTCCTCATACGGCGGCTTTCTTTTTGGAACCGATTCAAGGGGAAGGCGGTATTATGATTCCCCCCGATGGCTATCTTCAACAAGCCGAACGCCTATGCCGCGAGAACAGCGTGCTACTGGTGTTTGATGAAATTCAAACCGGATTGGGGCGCACGGGTAAAATGTTTGCCTTTGAACATGAAGGGGTGAAACCGGATGGCATTACCATTGGCAAAGCCCTATCCGGCGGGTTCTACCCAATTTCTGCCTTTGTCAGCACCCACGAAGTCATGGATGTGTTTAATCCTGGCGATCATGGCAGCACGTTTGGGGGCAATCCCCTGGCAGCGGCTGTGGGCATGGCGGCGCTGGATGTAATTGTAGAGGAACAATTACCCGATCGCGCTGCCGAATTGGGAACGTACTTCATCATGCGATTGCATGAAATTGCCAGTCCTCATATCCAAGAAGTGCGGGGTCGAGGATTGTTGATCGGAGTGGAGCTAAAACCGGAAGCGGGTGGCGCACGACGATTTTGCAAAGCGTTGATGCAAGAAGGCATTCTGGCGAAAGAGACCCGCGAAAATATCATTCGATTTGCACCGCCACTGGTGATCACGCGATTGCAACTCGATTGGGCCTTAGAGCGAATTGAGCGGGTGCTGATGACAAATTGATTTGCAATCCAAATCTAGATAAACAGAGCCAATGATCGATCGCTCCAATCTCGTCTAATAGGGAGTTGGGTGGCGGTCGCTCGTTTTCAGGAGCTTTCAGACAGTTAAGTCCCTGCACTACCGGGATAATTTAAGGAGCAATATCCGTTTCTGTTAGAAGTCCGAGGAAATGAAGATACCTATGTTCAGTTAGAATTTCACTCTCCCTAAACGGAGAGGAAATGCCCACTTGGAGCTTTAAGGCTTTGAAGTTGAGATTTTAACCAGGTATACCAATTCTCTAAACCTTCCCCTGTAGTCGCCGACACCTGAAAGATTTGAATGTGAGGATTTACTTGTTTGGCATACTCAATACAGCGATCGACATCAAATTGAACGTAAGGCAATAGGTCAATCTTGGTCAAAACCATCACCTCACTGGCACGGAACATGTAGGGATATTTGATTGGCTTATCTTCTCCTTCGGTCACGGAAAGAATCACTACTTTAGCGCATTCGCCCAAGTCAAAGAGTGCCGGACAAACCAAGTTGCCAACATTTTCAATCGCCACAATTGAGTCAAGGGGCGGATTGAGCTCGGTGTACCCTCTTTCTACCATGGCTGCATCTAAATGACAGCCTTTCCCTGTATTGATCTGGACGACTTGACACCCCGTTGCTTTAATTTTTTGAGCATCGTTAACTGTCTCCTGATCTCCTTCAATCACACTAATGGGAATTTGAGCTTTGAGATCGTTAATCGTGCGAATTAATAGGGTCGTTTTGCCAGCACCAGGAGAACTGACCAAATTGAGTGCTAAGATCTGGCGGCCTTTAAACCAACCTCGATTTTGAGCAGCAATTAAGTCGTTTTTCTGTAAAATCTCCTGTTCTAAGCTGATGGTCGTGCCGTGCATTGGAGCATGAATTTGAGATGTATCCACAGAGGAATTAGGATGTTGGTGTGGGTGGATATGACTATGAGAGTGAGTAATTACTGTGCCATCGGCCAAGGTATGAATGTGCGACTGAGAGTGATGGTGTTCGTTGGCTTCTGTTGGCGAATTAGTGATTCTTACGTTACTATCATCGGAACAACCGCAGGTTACGCACATAGATCGTCTACCTCCATTGCCTTAATTTTCAGTTCATTGCCCCGCACGATTTCGAGATCGATGCTACCACAGCGATCGCAAATACCAAAGGGCTCGCTTAAAGGTATTTCTGCCCCACACTGACGGCATTTCCCCAAACCAGCAATTTCTAGGATTTCTAAACTGGCGCCTTCCAATACCGTACCCCGGCAGCAAACATCAAAGCAAAAACGAATGGCATCGGGCATCACTACTGCTAGTTGACCAATTTCTAGGGTTACTCTTTTGACGGGAAGGTTTCGAGCGTGCTCGGCTGCGATAGCAACAATATCTCGTGTAATTCCGAGTTCGTGCATTACGAGGATAATTGAGGTGGGATGATACTTTTATTGCAGCATTAAAATTGGTGGCTTTGAGGTTTTTCCTGGAATTTTTTAAGATTGTTTAATCACTCTAATGCACTTTTTACATCAGTAGTGCGATCGCAGACCTTAGACTGGACTCCTCACACACCCCCCGATGTTACGGTGGCGATCGTTCACCGAAATGAGGTTGAGCGAAAACTAGTCGGGTTTCTTCAAGCTGAACCAGGAGTTCGCTATCCATTTCACCGTCATGCAGTAGTCGAGGAAATCTTCATGCTAGAAGGGAATCTGGTAATTGGGGATGAGGTCTACGGTGCCGGAGATTATATCCGCTCTCACCCCGGTTCCAGTCATACGCCCTACACCAACAGAGGTTGCCGTTTCTTCGTCCATACCTCAATTGATGACAATATCCTGAATTAACCGGGGTGGCTTCTCTTTAAGCCGAGAGCACTACGCCTGCTCCCAAAGCTCTCGAACTCCATTTTCGGGTAGCCAACTAGCAATTTCCTGAATGCGCTCTTCAGAGAGTTCACGCTCCGTTGCTGAGAACACGGCTTTCACTGCCTGCCTGCGCTCAGTATCTTTATATTCGGGGTTTCGCTCAAGTCCACCTTCGTTTGCAACCCGGAAGAAAAAGCGATCGGAATCAATTTTGAAAATACCTAGACTTTGCCAGGGTGGACGAACCCGACTTAAGAAGCCTACTAGTGGATTCGTGTCTTGCCACAGATCGGTCATGTCCATCTGAAGTACTTTTTCTTGAGCTGGCATTTTCCGTTGGATCAATCTCCGGAATGTCTTTTCTCAATGTTTCATCTGCCATCATGATCTCCTTTGCCATGTGACAAAAATTTTGAATCTTGATTTAAATTAAGAGACCTCTGGTTAAAGGGTATCCTTACATAGTCGTGTGCGGACAAACATAAACCTTAAACGACTTAATACAAGACTTTTACCTAACACTTCCTATAGTTACTAATTGCAATGTAAGGATTGTGCTGCTTTTTTTGAGTCGTGCCATTGCAATAGATCAGCTTCAATAGTGTCGGGGAGTATAGATCCATTGTTTTCCCTGACACTGTTGTACGATTCGAGTTTTACTAGAGCCAATCAAAATCACCGTTCGCATATCGGCATCGTCGATCGCCAACTGCTCCAACGACTTAACCTTTACTGTTTGCCCAGGTCTGCCCAGATTGCGAGCTAACACGATGGGGGTTTGGGGCGATCGCCACTGCAACAAAATCTCTTTTGCTTTTTCGAGTTGCCAAGTGCGCTGTTTAGAGACGGGATTGTAGAAGGCGATTACAAAATCTGCTTGGGCAGCGGCTGAAATCCGTTGAGCAATCACCTCCCAGGACTTAAGAATATCGGAGAGAGAAATAGCACAAAAGTCATGTCCCAGCGGTGCGCCCACTTGGGCAGCGGCGGCCTGCATCGCCGAAATTCCGGGACAGACCTGAATTTCAACCTGCTCCCACTCTGGTTTTGCCTCTCGCTCCAGCACCTCAAAGACGGCAGCAGCCATTGCATAAATGCCTGGGTCACCCGATGACACGATTGCCACCGTTCGTCCTGTCGCCGCTAAATCTAAAGCAGAACGGGCGCGATCGAGTTCTACTCGATTATCGGATTCGTGTCGAGCAGTGTGAGGTTTCCGCAACGGTTCTGCTAGATTCAGGTAGGTTTTGTACCCGACCCAATCCGTCGCAGATTGCAGAATTTCTTTCACTTCGGGAGATATCCAGGCAAATGAGCCGGGACCTGTACCAACGATCGCCAGTTTTCCAGGCCGGGAGTCGGGAGTCGGGAGTCGGGAAGAATTAGACTCTGGATCAAACTCATAAACTAGACAGTTTTTACCCGGTGGTTGCATCGCTTCAGTGCGATTCTTCTGCACGATTTGAATCGTAAGAGTTGGAGAGTGGAGAGTCAGAATATTTTCCTTATTCTCCTCCCCACTACTCCCCGCTCCCCATTCCCCATTCTCCTTTTCTGCAATTGGTAATCGACTCTGCTCTAGCCAAGGTGCTTCACCTATCAGTTTAACGGTTGCCCCAGCTAGCACATTTGAGATAAACGTTTTAGCATCCTCAGGATTGACTAAGCGATATTCCGGTGGAGGCGACAACAGGGTTGTTTGAAATCGTAACTCACCCGTTGTAGTAATCGCAGCAGATACGTGCAAAACGGCTGCAATTTGACGTGCCAGATGATTCACGCCTTGCAAGCCGCCTAATAACGGCACAACGGCACTGCCATCTTCAGCGATCGCTAAAACTGGGGGTTCTTGCCATTTATTGGTCAGCAGAGGAGCGATCGTCCGAATCAAAATTCCAGCGGCACAAATGCCAAGAATGGGGGTGTTCGATCGAAACAGTTCCCGTACAGTGTCCCCAAAGTTGTCGTAGGTGAGATCTGCCGATTGAGTCCGGTTGGTTAATCCATAGACGACAGCTTCAGGAATGACAGTCTGAATTTGACGGGCAACAGGAATACTGGCTTCTCCTAGAATGATAATGACAGGTGCATTCATTTCCCTGGGATTTTCTAGCGGATTATTGAGTTCATTGTTTGATAAATGCTTGATGTTCTGCCGAACCAATTCCCGTTTGCAAAGTGGCTAGAATCTGTTTCATATTGCCTTGCAGCATTGCGGGCACATCTAACCATAATCCTGGAAGGACCTGACTGCAAATGACTCTCTGTTGATCCGGTTGCAACGAAACATAATCTCCGTCTTGCAACGTGAACCAATCAATCTTCTGATCAAAGACTTGCCAAACAATATATTCTTGAATGCCATTCCGTCGATAAGCCCGCTTTTTATCCCCCCAGATCGATACTGACGCTACTAGCAGCAATTTCGGTAACCAATTCCGGCGCACCTTCCAAATAACCATCATCGCTGAGTATCGAACGTCCGCCATTGGCTTGACGAATCAGCGAAACACCATCGGGTTGAGGTTCATTGTCAATGTCCAACCGCGCTGTTGGCTCAATTCCCATTTCCACTGGGGGTGTAGCGGCTTGATAAACCCCCAACCAAGTAATTAAACATCCGTGGGGTTCAGCATGGGATCTAAGGCGCAGCGGCGATGCCATGTAGACGACTCCTTCAATCAATTCGGCTTTTTTGATTTCTGGCATGGCATGGTAACGGCGCTCAAATTCGAAACGCGTTAGGCGATCGCCATTTTCCAGAGTTGGTAATTGAGAGCGGATGAACGGAAGAGTAGAAGTCATGGCAAATGGGGAATCGGAAATGGAAAGTGGGGAATCGGGAATGGAATTAGTTCTCGCCTACTCCCTACTCCCTATTCATTATCAACGGTTTCATTGGGGTTGGGTTTGGCTAGGAATCAGAATCAGCGACCAGTAGGGAACCTCGGCTGGATCAATCTCGGTAATGGCGACAATTCGCTGGTTGGGTTGAGTGGCTCGTTCGATATAGAGGGCGCGATCGAGTAAACCGAGTTGATCCAGAATGGTGCGGACTTTGGCAAAATGTCTACCCAATTTGATAATGACGGCTGCATCTACCACAGCAAGGCGATCGCGCAATGTTTCTGCATCCAATGTTGCAGGCATAATGCTCAATACATCATTGCGAAAGGTAATGGGCACCCCTAACATGGCGGCACTGGCTGTGGTGGACGAAATTCCTGGCACGACTTCGGTGGGAAATCGCGATGCTAACCGCTGAAACAAATACATGAACGTACCATACAACATAGGTTCTCCCTCGCACAGCACGGCCACGTCTCGCCCGACGCTCAGATGTTCAGCGATTTTCTCGGCGGCAATATCGTAGTACGGTTGAGACGATCGCTCCACGCTAAAGGGCAGCGGCATCGGAATTTCAATCTGGTCGGGACGAATGAAATCAGCCACGATTGCCCGTGCCAAAACTTTGCCGTTCTCTAAGGTCGGGTAGGCAATCACAGGAACGGAGGTCAAAATCCGGTGAGCTTTCAGTGTCAGCAGTTCGGGGTCACCTGGACCAATGCCTAAGCCGTAGAGTTTACCAGTGTTCATAGTTCATTCTCCTGGGCTAGAGCATTGACGGCAGCAGCGGCGATCGCACTCCCACCCCGCCGACCGTTGAGCGTGATAAAGGGAACACCACGACTATTGGCCGCCAGTTCTGCTTTCGATTCGGCAGCTCCGACAAAGCCAACCGGAAAGCCCAAGATCAATGCAGGTTTGGGTGCTCCCTCATCCAGTAGTTCGAGCAGACGGTACAGGGCTGTTGGGGCATTGCCGATCGCCACAACAGCCCCAGCCAGGTAAGGTTTCCAGAGATCCACTGCCGCTGCCGATCGCGTGTTGTTGATGCGCTGGGCAATCGCTAAAACTTCAGGCTGATTCAGGGTGCAAATAATCTCATTATTCGCAGGAAGTCGCTTGCGCGTAATGCCATTTGCCACCATTTGCGAATCGCACAATATGGGCACCCCTGCAATTAGAGCCTCTCGTCCTGCTTGTACTACATCGGGTGAAGCCACGAGATCCTGCACAATATCCGTCATGCCACAGGCATGGATCAGCCGCACTGCCACCTGCGCCAAATCCTCAGATAAGTTTTCTAAACTAGCCTCTGCGCGAATGATGGCAAAGGATTTGCTATAGATATCCTCACCGTTGCGAATATAGTCCATCATGCGAGTTTTAATATCATCAAATTCTAATCATCAAGTTCTAAAGGTTCGGGGAAGTTATCAATTGTTTAATCGTTGGAATTGAAAATCGAGTTGCGAATTCTCCAAAGGATTCGTCTGACGTTCGTCGGTGTTGTTGATATAGCGTCAGCAGTTTTTCTATTTGTGATGGCAATTCAGTAGCAGTCACTTCGCCCAGATAATGTTGAATGGCTTCTTGCTTCGAATTGCCACAGGAGTATAGATTCGTACTTACATAAATCTGATAGCCTTCTACAGTTTCACCGGACTGTTCAATCGTTGTGCCCAACAGGGTAATTTCAGCCGGACTGGGTTGGGCACAGGATTTGGGACATCCTGTTAGATGAATGTTGACGGGACATTCTAACGCCAGGTGTTGATTAAAGGACTTGGAAAGGGCGATTGCATGCGTTTGAGTCTGCGTTTTTGAGGCAGCACAGCCCGGTTTACCGCCACACGCCACGATCTGCGCTTCGCAGCAGCGCTTCGCTATCGCCGCAGCAACCCGATTGTCGGACACTGAGAATCCTAATGCCGCAAGGTTTTGCAATACTTCAGTCACGTATTGATCGGGAATATCCGGCAGCAAAATGGTTTGCCAGGGGGTCAGGCGCAGCTCACTGCTACCAAAGGTTTTGGACAGTTGCACCAACTCTCGCAGTTGTATTGCGGTCAGTTGCCCTAAACTCAGATGAATGCCGATATAAAACAAGCCAGGTTGTCGTTGGGGATGAACCCCCAGATGGGCATATCGCTGCGTCGGCAAGGGAGGGGGGCAGGCTGTCGCTGGGCGGAGTGGACGGGATAGACACTGATTCACCTGCCGGAGATAGCGCTCTATGCCCCAATCTTGCAGCAGATGTTTCATTCGGGGCTTTTTCTGTAGACGCGGCGACTGATTCACATAATCCAGATAGCCCTTTACCAAGGCTGCTACGACAGAGACACACTGATCGGGTTGAATCAACACCTGCGTGTCCCACAACTGTTTATCACCACCCAATGCCAACTGAAAGTAGACGGTTTGGAAGTCGGAAGTCGGAAGTCGGAAGCTGGGAGTCTGACATTCCCCCCTCTCCATTCCCCATTCTCCGCTTCCCAGAACTGCCGAAAGCTGAATCTCGTTGTAACGATGCTCCCACGGAATTTCTGACCGAGTACCAATTCCAACTGTGCCTCCTCCATCAATCCCAATACTAAATTTGGCAGGCAAATCAGCCAGTTCTGAATGGCATTGAATGTAATCATCCAGTGCTTGCACCCATGGACGAGTATCAATTAATTCTTGTGGATCAATGCCCGCTGTGGGGCTGGTCATCACGTTGCGGAGATGATCAATCCTGGGATTTTGAGCTGCAAGCCCCAGTGTCTGCAGGGTCTGAAAAACGTCGGCAGTCGGGGCGGTGTGAACGGCTCGAATTTGTAAGTTGGCTCGATTCGTTATCTGGATCGCTGCGCTGCCCCATTGTTCCACCAGAGTTGCGATCGCTTGTCCTTGCTGAGAATTTAATCTCCCACCAGGGATGCGAATCCGAACTAAGAATCCGTCCTGGGCTAGGGTGCCATAAAACAATCCTGGGCAAACATTCGGTTCAAGCAGCCAAATCAAAGTAGCCTCCTCCGTGCAACGCAGAGAGTTGATCAGATAACGCCCCTTCAAGACGTACTTGAGACTGGCATTCTGACTCGATCTATTTTAGACTTAATATTCTGAATTTCTGATTGAACGGTATGGTTTCAATCTAAAATCGCATTACAGTTGCGGCACAGTACCGAAATCGCACCGGACTTTCCCAGCCTCAAGCCCATGTAATATAGCACACTGAAGAAACAGAACTCTAATTCTCAAATTTTTCTTAATTCGCTGGAGCTTTTCGGCTTTTTGGCAAGGCGGATATGGAGCAAACCCCGTGCAACCCATCTACAGAAAAGCCTCGTTAATGTTTTGATTAAATGGATGACCTGGGATTCGAACCCAAAACCAGCGAATTAAGAGTCCAATGCACTGCCATTGCGCTAGTCACCCGTCAAAAATTTTAGCCGACTTTGTAGGCTCATAACTCAGCGATTAGCAAGTAAAAAGCCTAGTCCTCTATTGCGGAATATTAAGGAGTGATGTGATGCAAAAGTGGCTATCAATCGTAGGGATTGGCGAGGATGGGCTAGCCGGAGTCAGTCCAGTAGGACGATCGCTCCTGGCTCAAGCCACTCTGATCGTCGGTGGAGAACGCCATCTTGCCCTATTACCTTCAGAGGATAAACGCGAAAAGCTACTCTGGACTTCCCCAATCGCAGACTCGGTACAGCAGATCACTCAGCGTCGGGGTCAGTCGGTCTGTATACTGGCTAGTGGTGATCCGATGTGTTATGGCATTGGCGTAACCCTGAGCCGCCACATCCCCATCACGGAAATGATGATTGTTCCCGCTCCATCTGCCTTTAGCCTCGCCTGTGCCCGTCTGGGTTGGTCGCTCACCGAGGTGGAAACCCTCAGTCTCTGTGGGCGCGATCTGGCTCTCTTAAACGCTGTGCTTTACCCTGGTGCCAAGATTTTGCTCCTCAGTGCCGACAAAACGACCCCCAGCACGGTCGCTCAACTGCTAACCCAACAGGGCTATGGCGACAGTCAAATCACAGTTCTAGAACGCATGGGCGGCATTCACGAACGGATCACTGAAGGCATTGCCTCCGACTGGACGATCACCGACCTTGCCGATCTCAACACTATTGCCATTCACGCCCACTCCCCGCTCCCAACTCCCCATGCCCACCGCCTTCCCGGCATTCCCGACACTACCTACCGCCACGACGGACAATTAACCAAACGAGAAGTTCGCGCGATCACACTATCTACCCTTGCGCCATTACCCGGACAACTGTTATGGGATGTAGGAGCAGGCTGTGGTTCGATCGCTATTGAATGGCTACGCAGCGATCGCCGGTGTCGTGCGATCGCCATTGAACAACACCCCGATCGTCTGCAATACATTGCCGATAACGCAACAGCTTTAGGCGTTCCCCATCTGCAAATTGTGGTTGGGGCGGCCCCAAACGTCCTCAAAGATTTACCAGAACCGGATGCCATTTTCATTGGCGGTGGACTCACCACACCAGATTTGTTGGAGACCTGCTGGAAAGCGCTTCGTTCCGGTGGTCGCTTGGTTGCCAATGCGGTTACAGTCGAGAGCGAACACATACTCTTTCAGTGGCAAGGCAAGTTGGGCGGAACCCTGACCCGCATTGCCATTCAGCGGACGGAACCTGTTGGAAAATTCCTGGGCTGGAAAGCAATGGCACCTGTGACACAGTGGGCTGTGGTAAAAGGATAAACCACGAGGCTGAAAATATAGTCTATGAAGTGAAAGGTTCACCATCTAAGTTTGAGGTTAGTTGCAGCGGGTGATAGGGCATATTAGCTAACTATTTATCGAATCGCGACAACATATTTTTGAGCCACGACAAAGCACTCTCTATATCTGCAACGATGTCTCCTGGTGGAATGGGTGGACGCTGGATCATCACAACCGGAATTCCTAACTCCCGTGCGGCAATAATTTTGGCATAGGTGGCATTTCCACCACTGTTTTTACTAACGATCGCCCCAATCTCGTACTGTTGCAACAGCGATCGCTCATTGTCAAGTGAAAACGGTCCCCGTTCCAGCAGGAGCTTTCCGGGGGGTACAGCGGCATTGAGCAGAGGCGGATCAATCATTCGCATCAGGAACCAAAGATCTTGCAGATGGGCAAAGGCAGCGAGTTCTTGCCGCCCGATCGTTAGAAAGATTCGTTGAGCAAGTTTCGGTAACTTTGCAGCAGCAGCTTCATGACTGTCCACTTCAATCCAATCATCTCCCTCTGTTCGCTCCCAGGCTGGGCGAATCAACATTAAGTGGGGAATGCCCACCGCAGCGGCAGCGGCAGCAGCATGGCATGAAATTTGAGCTGCAAAGGGGTGAGTGGCATCAATCAACCCATCAATCTGCTGTTCTTGCAAGTAATGTGTGAGTCCTGCCACTCCCCCAAATCCACCAATGCGGGTGTTTTCAGAGGTTACTAGCGGATACTGAGTTCGACCTGCCAGCGATGTGATGACTTCTACTCCAGCGATTGTGGCAGCTTGAGCCGCTAATGCTGTTGCATCCCCGGTTCCACCCAAGATTAGCACTCGCTTGCGATTGCCCATGCCCCACCCCACTGTCTTTTCTGTCTAACCTTATCGCCTGAAGTACCAGACCGCAATTTCCATCTCATGCCTTCGAGAACCGGGCTATTGCGCAATTTGCCCATGGCAACGCTGCGAGACTGCTCTGGGAGTTCCCAGTTGGCACCTGTTGCTGTAAAAAGGGAGTAAGAATGGTTTCCATCTCCACTCTCGATAGTCTTCAGTTTCCAACCTCAATGGCACGTTCCGGCTACACCCTTCCCGTTTTCGCTGTCGCAGCTGCTAAAGCCGCCTTAGTTCATCTTCAATGCAGTAACCCCGAACCCCTGCAAACCATCACCCTGGATATATTACCCGACGAAGCCATCATTCCCATCCAGCAAATCGCCCGTTTAGACCGCAACAGTGCTCTGGCAATTACCATCAGCGACCCTGGCGATAATTTAGACCTAACTCGCAACACCCCGGTTTGGGCGTGGGTCAAACTTTTGCCCCGCCAAGCAGAACCACTGATTCTAGAAGCTGGAGAGGGCGTTGGCAAAACGCCATCCGGTGAGCCGGCCATTTATCGGTATGCTCGCCGTTTATTTGAAGCAAACCTGCTGCCCTTGATTCCTGCCGATCAAACCGTCACGGTGACCCTTGTTATGCCCGAAGGTCGGCAACTGGCTCAACGCACCTCTAACGAAGCCTTTGGTGTGCTGGAAGGACTGTCACTGTTGGGAACAAGTGGCATTTCCAAGCCCCTTTCTGCCGAAGATCACTTGGAGGATTTGCGTCAGATTCTGCAAACAAAAGTGAAATTTCACACCCATTTAGTTTTTTGTATTGGCAGTCATGGCATCCATGTTGCCCAACAAATGGGTTTTCCAGAAACCGCCGTTGTTCAAACAGGCAACTGGATTGGGGCATTGCTGGTCGAAGCAGGGTTACGGGGGGCAGAATCCGTGCTGCTGGTGGGCTACCAAGGTAAATTGGTAAAGCTGGCAGGGGGCATTTTCAATACCTCCAGTCATCTTGCGGATGCCAAGGTAGAAATTATCAGCGCCGCAGTCGCCAGGACGGGAGGCAGCTTATCTGCAATAGAAGCTGTTTTAGCATCCAAAACGGCAGATGCAGCCTATCAAAGTTTAGTTGCGATCGATTTGGCAGACAAGGTATTTCAGGCATTAGCCACAACCATTTCTCAGAAAGCGCAGGCTTATGTGAAGAAGTATGGGAATGTCGCTCTCACAGTCGGTACTGTTTTATTTAATCGAAAGGGACAGGTGATTGCCCAGGATGCGATCGCTACTCAATTCATCAATTCTTGGATGCCGAAGTAATCTCTAAACTGTCACTGCTTTCAGATACAGATTATTTCACCCTGAAAATCACTCGCAGATATGCATCACAATGAGATTATGGAACGCATAGGAAGTACAGCCTATTCAAGATAATTTATTTGATAAGGGCACCTCGAAAAATTGCCAAAATCAGTCTTAGCATGAGATCATCATAAGAGTTGACAGCAAAGAATACTCATGGGGCAAGCAGGATTCTGGGACTTCGAAGATCGTCAGGAAAAGCTCAAAGAGAAAAGAGGCAGTCTAACTCAGCTCAATCAACTAGTCCCTTAGGAAACCTTTCGACCAATCCTGGAAAAGATTTATGACAAACCTCGTAAGAGCAAAGCCGGTCGCAAACCAGTCGATGTGGTGATGATGTTCAAGATGCTGATATTGCAGCAGCTGTACAACATCAGTGACGATGAACTGGAGTACCAGGTGAATGACCGGCTGTCGTTCATGCGATTTCTGGGGCTCGGCATCGAGGATGCGGTGCCGGATGCGACGACAGTTTGATGTTCTGTCTTCTGTTAGCCTTAAAGAGCTTGTGATCAAGATGCTGGCGAATGCCTGGTATCCTCACAATTACTTTAAATTATCTTTTGGATTACAGGATAAGCTCGCGGAGCAATTAGACTCATTGAACTTGAAGATCAGAGCTGATTTCTAAAGTAAACCTTAAGCCGCAGCCCACTTCACCATGAGGCGAATGAGCGCACCATAGATCATCGCTTCACGGAGCTCGGTGTAGACCTCGTAATCCTTGCTCAACCGTCGATAGCGATTCAACCAGCCAAATGTCCGCTCCACAATCCAGCGCTTCGGGAGTACCTCAAATTCCTTGGCGTTTCGTTTAATCACCTCAACCCGTACCTGCTCGCCACAGACCTCCCGAATCGCTCGGGCAAAGTGCTCGCCAGAATAGCCCTGATCCCCATAGCCTCCTTCCAGTTTCGACAGCCGTTCCCGTACATTATCGAAGATCACAACAGCGCCTAAGCATTCTGACATATTAGCTTCGGTCACGAGCACACCGAGGACGAAACCTTGGGAATCGACGACGATATGGCGCTTACGGCCCTTAACCTTTTTGCCACCGTCGAAGCCGTAGACCGCCCCCTTTTTTTCTGTCGTTTTCACCGATTGCGAGTCAGCGATAACGACGCTAGGGTCTGGGTTTCGATGCATGCCTGCTCTGATGTCTGCTCGCAGGTCGTCGTGTAGAGCCTGCCAAATCCCTCGCCGTTGCCATTTGCAGAAGTACTTGTATACGGTGCTATGCGGGGGAAAGTCATGGGGGAGCATTTCCCATGGGTAGCCACTGCGCTGCACGTAGAAGATCGCGTTGAGAATCTCCCTCAGGTCAACCTCGCGAGGATGTCCAAACCCTTTCGGTGCGGGTAACTTGGGCTCTATCAGAGCCCATTCGGCGTCACTCATGTCGCTAGGGTAGAGTTTTCGGGTGGGGTTGGCAACGGTGAGAAGCTGGCTCATAATTCCTACGCTGGGCTACAGCTCTAGCCTAAAAACACGATCCGCTAATACCCCATTAGCTTTAGATTCTCTTAAGAAATCAGCTCTTAGTTCAGCCTTAGCGGCAAGCGTTACTGAATGCAATGGTGCCAGATTAGTGTTTGTCACCATTCGAGGACGCTTTCTCCGGTTGTTGTGGATTTGGGGCAATAGGGAGTATGCCGGAAAGGGCTTGATTCTATTGGGTTTCAAGCTCTTTTCTCATCCCTCTTTTGCTACTTCGTGAATTATCCAGACTAAAAACTAGAGCCACCCATATCCTGTTCCAGGCGCATTAATCGTTCAATTCGGGCTTCTGTGGAAGGATGGGTTGAGAATAAGTTAGCAAACGCCTGTCCAGACATGGAATTGATAATCAGCAGCGGTGAAAAGGCAGGATTACCTTCCATCGGTAACTGACGGGCACCCATTTCCAACCGTTGCAGCGCATTTGCTAACCCACGAGGATTACCAGTCAATCTTGCCGCTCCCGCATCAGCTTCAAATTCACGAGTGCGAGAAATGGTCATCTGGATCACTGTCGCTGCGATCGGAGCCAGAATTGTCATCAACAACAAGGCGATCGGGTTAGGCCGATCGCGATCGTTGCCAGCAAATGCTCCAAACCAGTAAGCCATTTGAGCCAGGTAAGAAATGGCTCCTCCGATTGTGGCCGCTACCGCCTGAGTCAGCGTATCCCGGTGAAGAATGTGGCTCAGTTCGTGGGCAATCACCCCTTCCAACTCATCCGCTGGCATCATTTGCAAAATGCCTTGAGTCACAGCCACAGCCGCATGTTGGGGATCTCTTCCCGTAGCAAAAGCATTGGCAGACGGAGTGGGGATGATATAAACAGCAGGGGTTGGGATTCCCGCTTTTTGCGCCAGTCTCTCCACCATCCGATAGAGGTCAGGGGCTTCAGTCGGACTCACAGGTTGAGCATTATAGGCAGCTAGAGCAATTTTGTCTGAGAAAAACCAGGAGCCTAAATTCATCACTGCTCCCAGAATCAACCCGCTTAACAGGCCCGTTTTGCCCCCGATCGCGCCTCCAAGCAACACCAACAAACTTGTTAAGAGGGCTAACAGGGCAACCGTTTTGATTTGATTCATACCCTTTTCTCCTGATCAACAGTCCGGTATTAGAGACTTCTACAATCGTAGAAATTCATGTAAACCAAGTCCAGCTAGAGAACGGTCATTTTCCTATCAGAAAAACTACGGTTCTGAACTTAGACAAGGTTAATTTTCTTTACTGTTATTATCTCAATCGCTTGTCTCCTATCGGAAGGGAAGAAAACTTGACTAGAATGGTACGGGAGGGCGGGGGTTAAAAATTGAGAGTTGAGAGTGGAAAGATAAGAGTTGATCCATCTGCGATCGCCATTGCGGCCCATGGAATTGATATGGTACTTGGATCGCGATCGCAACCATTTCAAGCCTTGAAATCTGTTGATTTGCAAGTAGAGGTAGGAACAGTCCACAATCCCTTTGCCCATCTGACGTTTTTTCCAATTTGCAACAAGTCTATTGATTTCGATGCCGATTAATTGCCCAGTACTTCAATGGTAAAGAGTTGCTGCATTGAGTCCAGGTAGGGTTGGAAGAGTTCGACTTGGTGAGGCTCCAGACACTGATTCATCGCTTGTTCCAGTAGCTCGACCAGAGAGCGTACCAGCCACCATTTCACTTTCAGGGGCGGATAGAGCATCACACATAATAGAAACAGTTCTTCCTGAAAGGCAGCAATGCTATTTTCCAGGGTGCAAACGCAGAGATAAATCTCAAACATTTCCACATCTCGAATGCTGGAGACCTGCACTGCAGAGGACGATAGAAAACCGCTGAAGGACTGGTAGTTACCTACATCTTGAATCACTTTCTGACATACTTCCTGGGCAATGCGACCACTCTGAGGCAGCAGGGCTTGCACGCAGCAAGGGGGGCAGAATGTTCAGAATGATTGGCAGCCACTTCATAAGCCCGCTGCAGAGGCATATACAGATGATCATCGAGTACCTTAAAGTAGTCCTCAATCAGAATCCGCTCAGCATCAGAAAGTGGCTCCAGTAATTTTTGCCCAGTATAGTGAACTTGCATACTCACAAGTCCTAGGGTGCGAGGGTCAGGAGTTGATACTGATTTGCGAACTCGACCACACTCTGGGCCAATGACGGTCGCCAGACTTTGAGGTGCCTTGCCTTGATGGTAGACCTCTAATACTTTTTCAAACAGTCGATGAGAGTCGCGGGCAATTTGCCAGGGGTCAATATAGTGGGGATTGATCCTATGCCGTTGTACCTCTGCAGTTAATAGAGATTCTGTTTTACTCCACACCTGAGCACTGGCAAAGTTAAGAGACTTCAGCAATTTTGCGGCCGTTTGTGCCCGTCCTTCCAGAGAAGAAACTTCACTGAATCGATCGCGATCGCGGTTACTCAGCACATGGGAGTAACTTAATAAGTTCTGGACATACCGCTTTCCCCACAATTTTACCAGCGCAGGAAAAGTCTCTCAATCGCCAGAATCAGACTCAGGATTAGGCATAACTCTTGATGAAATAAGTACACACCTAAAAATTAAGCTTCCCTAAAAGCGACTTAAACAAGCAAACGAAAAGAAATGCCAAAGAAATCCTTTAGGTACTGCAACAGAAGTAATTCAGCATTAATTTTTATTTGTCAGAGAGTTGCTGCAAGCTAAGCAGGCACTCGAATTTTTTGGTTGCCAGAGAGTTCAAAGGCATCGTGAATGACTTGTAACGCCTTCACTCCATCCGCTTCAGCCACGACGCAACTGACCTTAATCTCAGAGGTCGAAATCATTTGAATATTGATTTGATGCTGGGCGAGCGCCGCAAACATCCGCGCGGCCACTCCGGGTTGGTTCACCATCCCTGCCCCTACAATGCTGACTTTGGCGATCGCCGGATCCACCACGACCTCACCGCATCCTAAATCAGGAGACGCAGCTACAATAGCCTGACGCGCAGATTCCGCATCCATTTGGGCAACAGTAAAGGCAATGTCACGAGTGGTTTCACCGTTGGCTAAGCGGCATCGCTGGGATTGAATGATCATGTCTACACTGACATTATGATCGGCCAGCAGTTGGAAAATCCGAGCCGCCATCCCTGGTCGATCGGGGACATGACGAATTGCCAAACGTGCTTGCTTTTGATCCAGGGCTACACCGCGAACGGGAGGGAGGGGGGAATTTTGGATTTTGGATTTTGGATTTTGGATGGGGGCAGCCTCTTGATCAACGGGAGAAGTATTGACATCGAAGGCCAGACAGAGGGCGGAGATCGCCCGATCACAATCTTCCTCAGCAATCACACAACTGACTTTCACCTCTGAGGTAGAAATCATGCGGATATTCACTCCTGCTGCGGCCAGGGTGGAGAACATTTGCGCGGCCACACCGGGGCGGCCAATCATGCCTGCGCCCGAGATCGAAACTTTGGCAATTTGCTGCTCGACCATCACTTCTGCATCCGTCGCCACTGGAACTCCACCATACAGAGCGGGAATAATGGCATTGGCAACCGCTTCCGCCCGGTTCAAAGAGTCTTTGGCCACGGTGAAGGCAATGTCATTGGAATTGCCCTCATGGATGGATTGAATAATCAGGTCTACATTCAAATCCTGGGTGGCAATCTCGCCAAACAAGCGGGCGGCGACACCGGGACGATCGGGAACACGCAGCAGAGAAACTTTTGCCTGATCGGTATCAAATTCCACGGCATCCACGGCACGGGTCAGTTCCAACCCTTCCAGCGATCGTCCACTCGGCGCGTGGGAAATCACCCAGGTTCCCGGATCCTCCGTCCAACTGGAGCGCACCACCAGCGGCACACCAAAATTACGGGCAATTTCCACGGCGCGAGGATGCAACACTTTTGCTCCCAGGCTCGCCAGTTCCAGCATTTCATCACTGGTAATTTCAGCCATTAATTGGGCATCTGGCACCAAGCGTGGATCTGTAGTCAGAATTCCCGGCACATCGGTATAAATTTCGCAGTAATCGGCATGGAGGGCTGCAGCCAGAGCTACCGCTGACGTATCTGATCCACCCCGTCCTAAAGTCGTGATCTCCAGGTCATCGGTACTGCTAATTCCCTGAAATCCTGCTACAACGACTACTTCTCCCTGCGCCAGGTGACGATTCAGGCGATCAGTTTCAATCCGCAGGATCCGGGCACGACTATACTCCGCCTCCGTGACAATTCCTACCTGAGCACCTGTGAGTGAAATAGCGGGCTGTCCCAATTCCTGTAAGGCCATACTCAGGAGAGCGATTGACACCTGCTCCCCAGTAGACAGCAGCATATCCATTTCCCGACGGCTGGGGTTAGCGGAAATTTCACTTGCCAGTTTAACCAGGCCATCGGTGGTTTTGCCCATCGCTGATACCACCACTACTACAGCATTGCCAGCCTCTACAGTACGTTTAACTCGCTGAGCCACGGCCTGAATCCGCTCCACCGTACCAACTGACGTACCCCCATACTTCTGAACTACTAATGCCATAGCCGCTTCACCAACCCAATATATGAGCCTGCTCAACTCCAGGTATCATTAATCAGTATTCATTAAACCTCAAGATCAGCCTCTCGACCGTTAAACCTTTAATGTGAGAAGAGCAGGACGTAAGCCGGGTTCTGTTCTCCCAATTGCGGTGCAACCAGGGGACGGTTATCTATCTGGATCATCTGTTACCAGATGCCTCAAGCGGACTCGTAAAGATGCAGTACATCCTTACCGGAGCGGGGAAAAGACCAACCGTTGCTCCTGCGGCCTTGCTTCCAACCGGGGTTTACCGAGCCAGCACCTCTCGATGCTGCTGGTGCGCTCTTACCGCACCTTTGCACCCTTACCTAACTAGGTCCTAGGTCCTAGGTGCTAGGTCTTAGGGGAGTCCCAAGTCCCCCATTCCTAGTCCCGAGTCCCTGGTTTTGGCGGTATGTTTCTGTGGCACTATCCTCACGATCGCTCGCACTGGGCGTTACCCAGCAGGTTTGGTCTTTCGGAAGCCCGGACTTTCCTCGGACTGTTGGCACAATCCGCAACCGTCTCGCCTACTCTTCTCAATTTCAGTTTAATCGGGAATGGGGATCAGGAAATGGGGATTGGGAAGTGGTAATCGCAATCAGGCAGGAGAAAGATGGCTTTTAGCGTGGAATTTACTCAAAACTCTGAACTTTCAACTCTCAACTCCCCTACTTTGGATTCCACGGCAAGCCAGCTTTCCAGGGTAGTTTTTTTAGTTCCAGGCGGCAGCGAATTTGGGTACGATCGCCATCTATCAGGGACGTTGGCCCGATGAAACGAAGGGCCAGATCTAAAAAGATCTCCAGGGAATCCACTTGTTCGACAAAACGAACAAATCGCCGTTTTTCAGCAGCTTTTTTGCTCGTTTTTAGCGCATTAAAGTCCAGCAGGGGTTTATCGACTTCTATCTTCAACGCGACAGGGGAATCTTTAGATTCGTTACGTTTCAGGACATCCTCAGCAGTAATGGTTTCTTTTAAGGTGGTTTTTGGAGCAATGCTACTAAAGGGTTGAATTTGAAACAGATCCAGGGTGCTGCCCGGTACGAGGCGGGTCACTCGGCGCGATCGCCCCATTAAATTCGTTAATGCACAATAATCCCAATCAACATAAATAGAATGAGTACTGGATTTATTCTCAATATCGATACTAAATTGTTTAAATTTATCAATATTATCTTTCTCTTTTTTATTCATTTCATATCGTTTATCAAAATTACAACTGATGCCAATTATATCTTGCAATTGCTGATTCTCTAGTTGCGTTTTGAGATAGTCTTCATCTAACTTGACGGTATATTCATCATTAAAGCTGTTAGCTATTTTAAATAGAGCAACACCAATCAGAACCAGATAAGTCGTTAATAAAATAGCATCGGGAAGTTCCAACAGTATCCATTTGGCCTGCTTTTCGTCCTCGCAACAGACCAAATAAATCATCCATAGAGTCGGGTCGAGCAACATCATCGGCGACCTAGTGGAAAGACAATCCTTTTCGCAGAGACAGCAGGACTGCCCTGAAGGCTGGAAAAGTTTTCAAACCAACCTTTTTGACGGAAGAAACCAATCAGGGCAGTGGCAATGCCAAACATCACCGCAAGACACACTGGATATCCCCAATACCAGTTCAGTTCTGGCATATTGAAGGGCGATTTCTCCGGGTTGAAGTTCATGCCATAAACTCCGGCAACGAAGGTGAGGGGGATAAAGATAGAGGACATGACAGTCAGAAATTTCATGACTTCATTCATTTTATTACCTACGGAGGATAAATATACATCCATCAAACTGGAAGCCAGCTCGCGGTAGGTTTCCACCATGTCCAGAACTTGCACTGTGTGATCATAACAATCTCGCAGGTAGATCCTGACTTCATCGCTAATCAGATGACTGCCATCTCGAATCAGGGAGTTGATGGCATCCCGCTGAGGCCAGATGGCTCGTCGCAGGGTTAGCAGTTCCCGTTTCAGATCGTGGATTTTCTGCAAGGTCTGGCGGGTTGGGCTTTCAACCACTTCGTCTTCCAGTTCTTCCAGTTGCTCCCCGTAGACCTCCAATACGGGAAAGAAACCATCAATGATGGAGTCGATCAGAGCATAAGCAAGGTAGTCGGGGCCATTTTTCCGAATTGCTCCTTTACTGGTACGGATCCGATCACGGATCGGGCCAAAACAGTCATATCGGGGTTCCTCTTGCACGCTGAGCAAGTAATGTTTGCCCAGGATAAAACTCACCTGCTCGCTTTCAAAACTTTTGCCATCATCCCGCAGTGTCACCATTCGGGCAATGATTAACAGCTGATCGTCGTGT
Source organism: Leptodesmis sp. (assembly GCF_052746595.1). Classification (NCBI taxonomy): domain Bacteria; kingdom Bacillati; phylum Cyanobacteriota; class Cyanophyceae; order Leptolyngbyales; family Leptolyngbyaceae; genus Leptodesmis; species Leptodesmis sp. Next base: position 37,993 of record NZ_JBRAGO010000011.1, on the reverse strand, counting down.
TCTTCCACTTTAGGCCGCTGAGGCACATTCACCACATCTTCCAGCACCAGAGGATGTAAGGAGAAGACATCACCTAGGCGTTGCAAAATCTCTTCACTCCCTAAGCCTTTCACATCCACCCAGGAAACAGATGTACTGTCTAGATAGGGAGTAATTTCTTCTGGAGTTTCTAATTCCTGCCGCGTCGCGTGAGCTTCGTTATAATCAATCAGCACGATGATGGGAGGGGGTGCCTCAGGATCAATATCGAGGGTGCCAGGAACATCTCCTGGATTGTCATAAAAATAATCCACGTAGGATTCGTCCTCATCCAGTTCGCTGTTCACCACTGGCACACTAAAGGAGCGTGGGCGATTGTCCACCATACTGATTCACCTCAAAGTTGTCAGGTTTGAATTAGTTCTGTGGTTGCGATCTGTCCTGCGATCGCAGTAAGACTTTGCCATTGTCAGCCGCCACAAATTCAACTTTCAAAGGGCCAGATGTAAAGGTTTTTTCTGCCGCCACAGCGCGGAGTTCAATCATCTGATTGTACTCTCGAATTTTCTCGATAAAAGCGATCAGATTCTGCACCCGGCCAATCTGTACCGTATCGGCCACAATTCCCAACCGTTGTGCCCGAAACCCCGCCGCAGCCAGTAAGAGATTAATCCGTTGCTGAATTTGGGCATCGCTCATCGTAGCAGGATTCAGGGAGGTAGCAGCCACTACGTCCCCAGGCTGGAACACCACCTGGTTAAGAATCGCTTCTGCAAACACTTGAATAGGAGCTTCCCCGATCAAGTAGTTCGCTGCCGAAGAAATCCGCACGAGATAGTCCCGACCATTATCAATCTGCCTCACCAGTTGTTCAACTTCGGCTTTGGTAATTTGAATGATTTGTTGCTGTTCCTGCGTGCCTGGTCGCGCCAGTTGGATAGCATTGCGGTTCGCTTCTCGTAAGAGTTGATCTACTGCCACCTGAGCCATTGCTGGATCTACAATCCGCACGACGGCTGAAGCCAGTACCTGTCCGCGCTGAACAGCCACATTGCCCCGCCGCAGTCCCTCTGCTTCCCGTTCCAAGCGGGCAATTTCCTGTACCAGATAATCCTGCTGAGCTTCCAGGCTCTTCAGTTGTTCCTCTCGCTCCCGAATCACGGCATTTTTGGCTTTAATTTCTTCCTCCCCTTCCGCAATTACCCGCAGGCGTTCGGCCTTCAGTTGCTCAATATCCGCTCGAAACCGTAGCACCTGATCGGAGACAGTCGCCAGTTGTCGCTGGTTGCGCTCAAGCTCAGCCTGGGTTTGCAGACGACTGGAGGTAGCTTTGTTACGCTCCACGATCGCACTCTGCAGAGATTGATTAGTTTCCTGGAGTTGCTTCTCCGCCGTCTGTCGCTGAGACCGTGCCTGATTCAGTTCCGTTTCGATCTGCCGCTTCTGGTTGTTGACTGCATCCAGTTGTCCTCTAGCCGTATCCAGCTCACCTCGTGTTTTTCTCAGTCGCCGTTGAATCGATTCCAGTTCAAAGATGCCCGTTCTCAAGGGGCCGCTGAAGCCCAACAGAATTCCCAGTGTAGAAGCGGCGACGACCGTTCCTGTCAGGATCGTTATCAGCGTTGCCGTTCTCCGAGGGCGCAGGTTAAACAAACTGAGGCGAGCTTTGCCCACCCTGGTGCCAATGCGATCGCCGATCGTGGCAATCACTCCACCTAAGACTAAAATCGCCAGAATTAGAATTAGCCCGCTGGACATTTACGCTCCCAACACCTGCTGCACCTGACAAAACATCCAGTCTGGGGCAGTGTATCTACAGCCTACCCTACTGTGAATTCAGTTGGTTTGAACATGAAATGGGGAGCGAAGGGGAACAACTAAGTAAACTGCTGACTTAAGGTTACTGGATTATGGACTGTGATTTTCTTTTTGTGGATGGAGATCATATTGTCCTGACGGAGATCGCCCAGAAGGCGGGTAACGGTAACGCGGGTAGAGCCGATTGCTTCTGCGATTGCCTGATGAGATAACTTGAGGTCGATCGTGATGCCCTCCTTAGTGGGAATCCCAAAATCGCGGCACAGGATCAGCAAAAAGCTAACCAGGCGAGATCCCATATCCCGGTGAGCTAGCGTTTCGATCATCATCTCGGTTTGTAAAATCCGGGACGACAACCCCTGCAACAGTAACATGGAAAGCTCCGGATTGTCTTTCAGCGATTTTTCCACCTGCTCAATGGGAACAGACAGCAACTCGACGGGCGTAAACGCTACAGCGTGATAAAAGCGATCCGAGCGATGCCCTGTAATCAGAGACAACACCCCAAACACACTATTTTCCCGGAGCAGAGCTACAGTAATCTCTTCCCCAGCCTCATAAACCCGTGACAGTTTCACCGCTCCCTTTTGGAGAAAATAGACCCGTTCCGCTGGATCACCCGGAAAAAAGATCGTCTTTCCACGCTCAAAGGCTTCGACGACTGGCGGAAAAGCTCCACCTCCCATCTGACGGAATACCGATGCCAATGGTTTATCTTGCGTCACAACCATGATCCCCTACTCGGAGCGTCCTATTGCTCACAACTGTTGACTCGTTTAATAAAACTCTGTAGTTTAGAATACTTAAACTTACTCCAGTGCCGTTTTTTGTGCTCCTTGTTACAGATTTCAGCTTTTTGGCTGCTTTTCAAACGACTAGAACCCTTAATGTTCAAGGCTGAGGCGGATCATACGCAACTTGAGCCGTAACCAGAGTAAAGCGTTTGCTGTCAAGGTCAGGCAGTTAGCGATCGCGCTGCCAGAGGTTCAGGAGTAGCCCTACTGCCTGACAGAAGCTAAATACCTCAAGATTAACAGTATATTAACCGAAAACGATTGGTTTGACCGTTGTGTCCCATCTTTGAGTATTCTCTTAATGGCTCCTAACTTAACACTAGGTATCTATGCTGGACTTGACAGGAAAAAATGCCCTCGTAACGGGGATCGCTAACAACCGCTCGATCGCTTGGGGGATCGCCCAGCAATTGCATAAGGCCGGAGCGAACATTGGAATCACCTACTTACCAGACGAAGAACGGCGGGTGAAAAAAATTGCCGAATTGGTAGAACCCGTCCAACCCAGTCTATTCCTGCCTTGCAACGTGCAGGATGACACTCAAATTCAGGACATCTTTGATACGATTAAGGACAAATGGGGCCGACTAGACATTTTGATCCACTGCCTCGCCTTTGCCAACAAGGAAGATTTAACGGGCAGTTTTTCAGACATCTCGCGTCAGGGATTTGCCACGGCTCTCGATGTCAGTACCTATTCCCTGGTGAAACTCTGCGGAGCCGCCAAACCGTTAATGACGCAAGGTGGCAGCGTTGTTACCCTCACTTACCTGGGAGGTGTGCGCGTGATTCCCAACTACAACCTGATGGGCATTGCCAAAGCCGGACTGGAAATGAGTGTACGTTATCTGGCGGCTGACCTTGGCCCGCAAAATATCCGGGTGAATGGTATCTCCGCTGGCCCCATTCGAACGCTCGCCTCGTCTGCCGTCGGTGGCATTCTCGATATGATTCGCCGCGTGGAAGAAGTAGCTCCCCTGCGCCGTACTGTCACTCAAACTGAAGTGGGCAACACCGCTGCCTTTCTTTGTAGCGATCTATCTAGCGGCATCACCGGCCAGATTATTTATGTCGATGCGGGATACGAAATTTTAGGTATGGCCTGAGTGCTATAGAAATCGGGTTTCTGGAAGTCGAGTTTGAAAATCCCGACTTCCAGGTCGTCACAACAGATGAGATGCCAACCCGATCGCTCCTCCGGCCAAGACTAACCAGACGGAGCTAATTTTGAAACGAAATACGGCGATCGCACTCAAAATAGCCACAACCAGAGTTAATCCATCCACTAAGGCGGCTCGTCCCAGGGTATAGGTAATTCCGGCCATCAGTCCCAAAGAAACTGCATTCAGGCCATCCAGGAAGTTACTGGCCCAGGAAGACTGACGCAACCTGAGTACCCAGGGATAGACCGCTCCCACCAGCACAAATGCTGGCAGAAAAATACCGATCGTTCCGGCGAGCGCTCCCGCATTGCCAGCCAGCAAATAGCCAATAAAGGTGGCCGTAGTGAAGACAGGCCCAGGGGTAATCTGGCCGATCGCCACGGCATCCAACAACTGTTGAGAGGTGAGCCACTGGTTGCGTTCCACCAACTCCTGTTGCAAAAAGGCCAGCAACACATAGCCACTGCCATAAAGCACACTCCCAATTTTGAGAAAGAACAGGAACACACTCACCCAACTCACGACTGCCCCAGTAGCTGCCGTACTTCCTGCTTGAGCCAGCATCCCGGAAACTAGCATTAGGATGGAGTGAAGGCTGGAGTGGCGGATTTGCCAGTTTTTGACCAGCATGACAGCCAGCCCCAGCAACATCAAAGCCAGAATTTCGTTTGCTCGAATGAAATAGGCAGCGATCGCGACCATATCTGCCAGCAGCGTAGGCCCATCCTTAATCGCTTTCTTGCTCAAACTCCACACAGCTTGAACCACAACCACAATGATCACAGGCTTGATCCCATACAGCAGCCATCCTACTTGAGGCAGGCAGACTTTGATACTGCTGGTAAAGCCCAGCCAACCCCCAGACAAGCAGCATAGCAGGCAGAATAAAGCAACCTCCGGCAATCACTAAGCCACGCCATCCCCCCCGTTCATAGCCGACATGAATGGCCAGTTCCGTGGAATTTGGCCCCGGAATCAGTTGGGTAATGCCCAGCAAATCCAACAACTTTTCCTGACTCATCCAGCGACGGCAATCGACCACTTCTTGATGAATCATGGCAATATGGGCGGCTGGACCACCGAAGGAAATCGTCCCCAATCGCAAAAACAGAGTTGCCAGTTCTATGAGCCGCTGCCGTTGCTCTCGGTGGAACAACGCGGAGTAAGCAATGGGTTCTGGCCCTTCCTGGGGTGTTCGGATATCCTCAGACACGGAGTTCTCCTAGTCTTTTGTGTTTTGTGTAATATGGAGATAGACACCGCGGGGCTGTAACGGTTTCGACGTTTTGGCGAACGCTACATCGTGATGCAGGTCGAGAGCGGGCTACCTCTCGTAAATCAATGGCTCAAACAACGTACATGCGAACAACATCGTACCTTTTGCTCGTAAGCAAGCACTCGTTGCTGCCTAAACACCTCTAACGGTTCGAGCGTCCGTCATTTGACTCCGTTAAGGATGATGGACCAACCTCAACGGATGCGCCAGACCACCGCCTCTGGTCGGTATCTGGCTAAGACCTTACCAGAGCATCCCATCGTCCGGGATAAGAGACGATTCCTGCGCTGAGGGTTAGAGGCGCTAAACCTGTGAATGAACGGTGTACTAATACCCAAGGCGGACACGGGTTCGACTCCCGTCAGCTCCATAGCTTATCCTCATTCATTAGCCGTACCAACAATAGGGATGGAATTTAAGAATGTTCTGAAAGCATGCTTTCCGGGCTGAATAGGTGAGTGGCAGTCGGAAGGCGGAATCATTTATGGCGCAGTCCAACCTGGTGAGGTTAGCAAAGCGAGGAGACACGATCGCGATCGCAACGCTTTTGAATCGAGCTTTTCACAAGCAAAGGGTGATCGTGCAGGTACAGTTGCAGGGTTCCTGTTTAAAGATTTTGCTGGAAGGGAAACCCTTGCCAGACCAGAGTCAGGCGATCGCCCTGATTCATCAGAGAATGCAGCGATTACAACCAGAGCGGATTAATTCAATTCAGGTCTATGGGCGGCAACCAGGAGCGACCAGACCCCTCTGGACAGAAGTGCGGCTCCTGCAAGGGCCAACTTCCCCTCCCGACCGTGAAACCGAATTATCCCTGCAGCCAATCCAACCTGTAGAGGCCCAACCTGTGGAGGAGGAATCCCACAGTCATCTGCAAACGAGCGATCGAGAATCAACTTACCCCCTTACCAGCCGAATCCTCACTTCCCCAATGTCTCTACAACCCAGGACGATCGAGGCAAGAGGTATGAGCGCTCTGTTGACGGGCTTCATGCTGGCGGTGATGCTATTCGTTCTGGGGCCACTGAAAGTACTCTTTCATGGATTTTTGATCCTGGTACATGAGGTAGGCCATGCCGTGACTCACTGGCTGTTTGGTCGTCCGGCTATTCCCAGCGTGAATCTTCTCTTTGGTGGAGGGATTACACTGGTGTTCGGTCAATCGCTATGGCTGATTGTCCTGATTTACCTGGGAATTGCTTTTCTCATTTACCTCTGCCGCTCCTACCCGCGATTGCAAGGGATCCTGGTACTGCTCACCCTGGTTTATACCGTCTGTCTGTTAACACGCACCAACACCATGCTGTCTACCTTGATGGGACATGGCATGGAACTGGTGGCGATCGCAGTCTGTCTTTACTTCTCTACCAGTGGCTACTTCTGTCGCATTCCTGGAGATCGGGCGATCTATGCCATGCTGGGCTTCTTCACATTGTTCAGTGATATGCAGTTTTCCTGGCAACTCAGCCACGATGCCGATTTCCGTGCCTGGTATGAGGGCGGCATCGGCGGCATGATTGATAACGATTTTGTCATTCTCGCTAACGAATACTTTGGAGTGGATTTATCAGCGATCGCCAATATGTTTTTGCTGGGTTGCTTACTGGCTGCCGCGATCGCCTTCCTGGCCTTCCGCTATGAAGCCTGGTGGATACGGGGAATCAGCCAATTATTCCAAAAGCAGGGTTAACTTCCCACCCCAAGCTGCGGCCTTAAAGCTGCACAACCACTTTTCCACAATTTCGGCCCTGCAACAGGTATTTGACGGCTGAGGGAATCGCCTCCAGTCCTCGAAACTCTGTTGGATCTACAGCAACTTTGAGATTTGCGTTGTAAAACAGTTCCAGCAGACGATCGCAGGCACTGGCAAAATGTTCCCGATAGTGGGGCATGAGAAATCCCCGGACCGAAGCGGCTTTCCAGAAGAGTTTTTGATAAATTCGGGGCTGGGTCACCATCTCAAAGGAACTGGTGTACTCAGAAATGAACCCCACAACCACCAGTCGTCCCCGAATTGCCAAATGCTCCACACAGGTATCAAATACTTGTCCGCCCACACAATCAAACACCAGATCAACACCGTTGGGATATTCTTGCTGTAACACTTCACCTAGATTTTCCTCGCGATAGCGAATCACGCGATCGCATCCTAATGCCTGCAACAATGCGGTCTTTGCCTGCGATCCACAGGTGCCAATGACGTGATTTCCAGCGCGTTTAGCCAGTTGTACGGCAATATGGCCTGTTCCTCCTGCCGCTGCTGTCACCAGGACTGTTTCGCCACTCGTCATTTCGCCCACCTGTTCCAGAGCAACCAGAGCCGAAACTCCAGTCGGCAACAGAGTGAGCACTTCCGGTGTCGCGGCTCGCACTTTAATCGCTTGTTCCACCAGAACAGTCTGATATTCCCGGTAGCCGCCTCCCCGATGAATCGTAGCAACCGCATCCCCAACCTGAACGGTAGACACGGCCTGCCCAACTGCAACGACTTCTCCCACGGCTTCCACTCCCAGATCAAACGGAGGATTCAGGTTGACATAGGGAATTTTGCCGCGACAGACTAGCGTATCAAAACCACCATTCACCCCTGCAAACCGATTGCGAATCAACAACTCATGGGGTGACAGAACCGGAATTGGACACTCTGCGATCGCAATCGCTGATTGAAAATCCTGGCTCAACTTCTTGGCAACCAGCTTCCGGTAAGTGGTCATTGCAGAGTCCTCACTTCAGGCAACATTAGCCCGTGCGCCACATTGAGCGGCATAGGCGATTGCCAGCCCATCTGCACTGTCATCTGGCGAAGGCGGTTCTGGTAGGCCAAAGATCTGCATGACCGCCTGTTTCATCTCAAATTTGCTAGCTCCATACTGAGCGACCGCTGCCTTCACTTGAGATTGATGCAGAAAGATCGGCTCTCTTAATCCACAGTCACCGAGAGCCAGTTCAATCACTCCCATTGCCCGTAATACTTTATTCGCATTGGTATTTTCTCGCCCAAAGAACGGCATTTCCAGAGCGGCCACTTGAGGCGTAAACAGTTTGCATAAATCCTGGATATCAGCCCGAATTTGATCTAGACGTTCATACATTGGCGCATTGGCAACAGTGGTAATCACGCCATATTCCAGCGCTCGATCGCCTTGAATGACGCCAAAGCCAATGCTGGCGATTGCCGGATCAATCCCCAAAATGATGCAACTGTTTAAATCCTCGAAAAGATTCATGGAGCTTCTGTTAAATAAACCTTTCTGACACTCTGGTTATAGAGCAATAGTACTACTGGTTCCAGAGATTGTCTGATAAGATTTCGTGATATTCAAGGTTCAAACTGGACAGCCATAAAACTGGTCTAACCTATCCTGGACTCGCAAAACTCTCCGGTGTAGTCTTTTCAGAAGTTTCCTGTAGCACGTCTAATAGCTGAGGTAATTTGGCTACAAGTTTCCTAACATAGGTGCTGAAACCGTGACTTGTAAATAGCTGAAGTACTTTTCTTCTGGCTATATCAGTCGAACCAAATCAATCAGAAAAAAGAAGAGCATTGAACGCTTAACTTGAAAAAACAACCACATCAACCTTGCTCTTCGGGAATCTACCAATTCTGCCGCATTACCATAACCCGGTGCATCGCGAAAACTAAGTTTCCTCCTCAGAGAAACTACGGTTTTGCAGGCAATCAGTTGCAAAGATAAGTTGAAATGCAATACGTGTGCAACAGGAATGCAACCCAGGTAAAGCAAGATGATGATTAACCATTTTGAATATCATCAACCTTGACATCAGTAAAGCCACCAAGTCGTTGCAATCAAGGCAACAAGGGGCATTCTTGATCTGAAATGTAGAGCAATTAAGTAGAACCTATTAGCCAAGGTGTTAGTCATGGTAAGTGGATGCGCGATCGATATCAGACAGAATAGTTGGATTCATTGGCTGCCTCGGATCAGCGATATGAAGCCCAGACCAGCCAGAACTTTTGATTACAGCCGTGCAGTTCCTGGAGTGGACTACAGTTTTGACAAACTGGGCGAAACCGACAATAGAGGATATATGACGGCTCAAAGAAGAGGCGTTAATGTAGGGGACTATATCCTGTTAGCGCCAGCAGGTGTCGTTAACAAGTATCGAATCCAGAAATTAGAGTATTACTCATCTCCTAATGATATGTGGATTGCTTTCCTGAGCAAGGTAGGCAAATAATTTCCATGCCCCTCAGTTTGCTTTGTAATATTCTGGCTAATTTTTGTTCCTCAAGACGTATGGCTATTAGCCACCTATACGACGGGGAGCATCTAATCATCAATTTCCCCTCAAAAAGACCAGCCTATCCAATGGAAGTCAATTTCACCCAAGCTTAGGTTAAGATATATGAAGAAATAGTTCTTCATAAAAAATTTTCTATTCCTATGCTGACCTCAACGGACTTCAGTGGGCTAATTAACGATCGCTTCTTCAAAAACTTCTTCCCCATTCCACCCAGTAATGATCTGAGCTATGGGAAGACCACCCCAGACTTTGTGCTGCCCAATATTACCCAGGGTGGCACCATTCAGTTATCTAGCTATCAACAGCAACAACCCGTGATTCTGGCATTCACACGCATTTTTACCGAGAAGCAGTACTGTCCTTTCTGCTTCCCTCATATCAAAGCCCTGAATGAGCATTATCCAGAATTGCGCGATCGCAACATTGAACTGCTGATGATCACCAGCACCGATGAGCAACAGAGCCAGATTGTCGTGCGAGATTTAGGCTTGCAAATGCCCCTCCTCAGTGACCCCAGTTGCCAGGTATTTCGGGCTTACCAAACAGGCCAGGCATTAGGCGCACCCCTGCCAGCTCAATTCGTCCTCGATCGCCAGGGTCAATTACGTTACAAGCATCTGTTTTCATTCTTAGACCATAATGCCAGTGTAGAAACCCTGCTGGCGGTTCAGGTATAAACCAGGCTTGCCTGGAGAACTGAGGTTTCCATAGGAGAAACTACGGTTCTGAACCTGGATGAAGTTCAAATTGAATCTGAAAAAACAGGCAGAATCTGACCAATGATGTAAACCGTAACTGATATCAGCAGGGATGTATGAGCCCGATTTCTTCTAAAACCCCTTCTTCCCCTTCTGTTCTGTCTGCCCCACTTCAGTTCGCCCAACAACCGTTCCTGTGGCTGCGTGCTTTCTGGAAATTTTCCCGCCCTCACACCATCATTGGCACTAGTCTCAGCGTCCTCGGCCTCTATCTGGTCGCCCTCTCTACTAGCAACGCATGGTCCAGAGCCATCACCCCCCTGCTCCTCGATCCCCAATCTCTCCTCCCCACTCTCCTCGCCTGCCTCGGCGGCAACGTCTACATCGTGGGCTTGAATCAACTGGAAGATGTCGAGATCGATCGCATTAACAAACCCCATCTTCCTCTGGCATCGGGGGAATTTTCCCGTCCACTAGCGATTGCGATCGTGCTGGTGATGGGAGTGCTGGCGATAGGACTGGCCTGGTTACAGGGGCCATATCTGCTGGCAATGGTGAGTATCAGCTTGCTCCTGGGAACGGCCTATTCCTTACCACCTATGCGTCTGAAACGGTTCCCCTTTTTAGCCTCATTGTGCATTTTTACCGTGCGGGGTCTGGTGGTAAATGTGGGATTGTTCCTGCATTTCAATTCCGTTAGGGAGCGGGGATTGGAAATGGGGGATTGGGCAGCAGGGAGTGGAGAGCGGGAATTGGGAGGGTTCTCATTCTGGGAAAACCTTGCCTTCTCGTTGCCACCCGTTGTGCTGGCGTTGACCTTGTTTATTCTGATGTTTACATTTGCGATCGCCATTTTCAAAGATATTCCTGATGCGGAGGGCGATCGCAAGTACCAGATCAGCACCTTTACCCTCAGACTAGGTCAACAGAAAGTTTTTAATCTGGCTCGCTGGGTATTGACAGTAGCCTACGGTGGCATGATCTTGGCGGGATTGGTTGGCCTACCAGGAGCCAATTCCTGGATACTGGTCATCACTCATTTACTGGCGCTTGGGTTATTTTGGCAGCGCAGTTTCCAGGTCGATTTGCAGGATAAAACATCGATCAGTCGTTTCTATCAATTCATCTGGAAATTGTTTTTTGTCGAGTATTTGATCTTTCCCATTACCTGTTTATTGCACTGGTACGGCTATCACTGAGCCAATACACTATTGCAATAGTGCAGCAGTAGCGATAAGCGATCGCAAATTTGCTGCTGTCGTTGCTGAAGAGTATTCTCCTGCCGAGCGGCTTGTAGAAATAGTGCGTCCATCTTCAATAACCGCAGTTGCTTGTCAATTTCTACATTGATCGACTGCAATCGATGCTGCAGTTCCGGTTCTAGACGCTGTAAATCCAGGTTCCAAACTTCAGTCTGGAAATAGGTCTGTAATGTAGCGATCGCGCTTTTCACGCGAGAAGCATCTAAAGGACCAATCAGAGTCTTTTGTAACTCCTCTATTGCCTGTTGCAAGTGCTGATAGGGCGGCTGATAGACGGAAGGTAACATCTCATGGAGATAACTAGGATATCTTAAACATACCCTGTTCAGGGCTACCTCCTGCTTCAATTTGAACCAGATGAGAGAGATGCCTCAGTTCCTTGCTGGGATTGCAGAAACTCTCGGACAACCTCTTTGACATCCCGCAATTCTCCTTCCACTGCGTAATTCAGACGACGCATCTGATCAGCGGTGATCAGGCCCTGCAGTTCGGCGATCGCCGGAGCCAGAGTAGGATAGCGCTTCAATGTTTCCTCTCGCACGATCGGCACGGCTTCATAAGGTGGGAAATGGCGTTTGTCGTCCTGTAGAACCACAAAGCCGAGACGCGCAATTTGACCATCAGTGGAGTTGCCTGCCGTGAGATCAATTTGCTTTTGTAATAGCGCCCGGTAAATCAGACCCAGATCCATAATCTGAGGCGGTTTGGCAAAGGTAAGATTGTAGGTTCTTGCCAACCCTGGTAAACCATCTTGCCGCTCAGAAAACTCATAGCCAAAACCAGCTCGCCATTGGGGAGTATATTGAGCCGCCTGAGATAGGGTTTGCAGGTTATATCGTCTGGCTTCATCCCCCCGAATCACGATCGCAAAGGTATTTTCAAAGCCCAATCCCGGCATCACAGCCAGCTTGAAGTTTTTAGCATAGCCCTGCTGCAATTGCTGAAATAACACTTTGGGATCGGCGGGAATCTTTTGATTTTCAAACAGCTTGCTAACGGTTGCTGCCGTCCCTGTGTACTCGATATAGGCATCAATTTTGCCAGCCAGGATCGCCTGATAACAGACATAGGAACCGCCCAATCGGGGTTTGCGATCGACTTTCAGCCCTGTCTTGTTCTCAATTTGCTGCGCTAGTAACTCTCCCAGGATATCCTGCTCTGTAAAGTCCTTGGAGGCCACGGTAATATCCGCATTGCCTGCCGTAGTGAAATTAGAGTGACAGGCCGCGATCGTCAGGGTCAGGGTCACGGACAACAACCCAAAAGCAACAAATCGGTTCACAATCGTCTGTTCTACTCGGTGATTACTCCTGGTGATAACAAAGCATAGCCCAAAACGCTAAGGTTGAAATATATCAAATAACCGTTTGCATGGGAGCGTGATGGGCTTGACCAAGCTGGAACAACAACTAGAACAACTGAGAGCACTGTTTGCTGAAATGGATCGGGCACTGATTGCCTACTCTGGAGGAATTGATAGCACGCTGGTAGCCAAGGTTGCCTGGGATATGTTGGGCGATCGCGCCTTAGCCGTTACCGCGGTTTCTCCCTCCCTGCTACCAGAGGATTTGGAAGAAGCCTGCATTCAGGCGCAAGCAATTGGGATCGCTCACGAACTGGTGGAAACCCACGAACTGGAAAATCCCAATTACGCTGCCAATCCCACCAATCGCTGCTATTTCTGTAAAAGTGAATTGCACGACACCCTGAAGCCCTTAGCGTTAGAGCGAGGATATCCCTATGTTGTGGACGGCGTGAATGCCGATGATTTAACCGATTACCGACCGGGAATCCAGGCGGCCAAGGAACGGGGAGCGCGATCGCCATTGGCTGAAGTCGGGATCTCCAAGCTAGAAGTTCGGGAGATGGCAAAATATTTAGGCTTATCTTGCTGGGATAAACCTGCCCAACCTTGCCTCAGTTCCCGATTTCCCTACGGTGAGGCGATCACCATGGCTAAACTGCAGCGGGTCGGAAGAGCGGAAGCTTACCTGCGTAAATTAGGCCTGAAAACGCTGCGAGTCCGTTCAGAAGGCGACACTGCCCGTATCGAGTTGCCCCCGGAACAAATTAAGGAGTTTATCCTTACGATCGACCTCCCCCAACTGGTCGCCCAATTCCAATCCCTCGGCTTCCTGTATGTGACGCTAGATCTGGAAGGATTCCGCAGTGGCAAACTCAACCAGGTTCTGCAAATGACCAATGCAGGCTAATCTGCACGGCATTACTAGATTGGTAAAGCAGGAGCGCCAACGAGCTGACAAATTAGCAGCCAAATTGAAAGAGTCAGGTGTGAATCCAGAGGATTTGTGATTCTCATCGGGCGTAGAAAACTCTGGCATCCATGCCATTCGATTGCAGGAGTTTGCTCATCGCTTCTGCTTCCCTCACTTGCATATAAGGGCCAACAACAACATGAGGGCCACGGGGCTTCTCTCTGCCCTGAATTGCCGCAGGGCTAACCCCCATACCCATCAGACGATTGGTGATCGCATTAAAATCCTCGGTTCGTGCCGGGATTACAACCTCATAACGAGCTGCCAGATTAGCATTCCCTGGTATAGCTGTGGTTGGTGGAGTTACCGTTGCCGTTCCCAGAAATGGACTTCCTATCGGAGCATTCATCGGCACCGTTGGCGGTAAAGCATCGATCGGCATCCCGAGCGGTGGTGCAACAACCGATCCATCCATGGGAGCGTTCGGCAAGGAATTTGTTGGCCCTGTCGGTGGCAGTTGCGTTATCGGCGCATTGATAGAGGCATCTGGAGAAGTATTGGTTGGCATTCCTGTTGGGGCAGGCGCTACTGGCACAGTTCCAAAAGCTGTCGGAGCCGCGTTAGGAAATAGATTGGAGGATGTGTTTGCGGTTGGCGAGATCGGCGATGAATTGAAGGGATTCCCCGTAGGAGCAGCCATCCCATTACTCATCGGAAATGACATTCCTGTCATCTGTTGTCCGCTGCCTCCCATATTGGCAGAAATGGCCTGCGCTCCAATCCCATAATCTGAGAGTGCCAAAACCCGTTGTTGAGCCGCTGCCGGATTATCAAATGTACCCGCTACAATCACTTGTCGTCCCTGATACATCTGCATGGAAGCATTAGGTTCCAGAAACTTGATCTGCCGCAACAGGTATGGGCTGGCTCCGTAGACGATCACTTGATAAGCCCCTCCATAATAGCCAGTAGTCGCCTGCCCCCCGGCAGGATAGGCTGCTGGAGCAGGAGATGCCGGAAGTGCAGGCATCGGTTGAGCCATGGATGGCAAAGGAACTGGATTGGTGTCGGGTGGAGGGAAACTACCGGGTACTGAAGGTGGCGGTGGCAGTGCCTGCATTTGGGCATAGCTCACGGCTGGCAGCAAGAGCAAACTGGCGATCGCCAGGCCCATGCTCCAACCCAACCGACTGGATCCTTGAATCCTTGAATCTAGACGATTCTCGCTTTGCGCCGCTGACATAGTAACTCCCTCATGGTTTTCTCTGGCAGCCATGTTACACGCAGAATCTGCGATCGACGCATTTGATTATCCACCCAAGGGATTCGCAGAGAAATCGTGCCTGCTTAAACAAAACTTCATCAATTCCAATCAATTGATGTGAATTAGAAGAAGAATTCCTGATGTTTTTACTGATTAATCCCGATTGCTGTTTTATTTAAGCATGGGCAAATGCATCCTGATTTGAGGCAGTATGTATGGCTTTTGAAAAACTCACGTAATCTCTGATGCTGCTTCCCAGCGCAGCATTGCAAAACCCGAAATGACCCGATTAGGGAATTTTATAGCTTTCTTTTAGCCCTGATTCTGCGTTTGGGCTAATTGCTGATGTTTTGCAAAGGCTGTTTTGACCGCTAGCCAGAGTTCTTGAATCGTTACATGATGAATATGTTTGGATCTTTTTCTCATTTTCACGATCGACTGGCCATTCTGACTGAAGACGGGCTACGTATTTCTTACGAGGAACTAGATCGATTAATTGAAGAATTTAAATCCCGTTTTTCAGCAGGCCGAGGAGTTGCTCTGATTGAATGCGAAAATTCATTAAATTCGATTGTTGCGTACCTGAGCGCTCTTCGTGCTGCTTGTCCAGCGATGCTAGTCGCCTCAAAACAGCCTGAAGTTAACCAGAAACTGCAGACTCAATTTTCCGCTTTATATTACGTTGATCCCGCTGCCAATCAAGTCACTATTCATCAATCAGGAGCGACAATTCAGTTACATCCTGATTTAGCGGTTATCCTCTCAACCTCTGGCTCAACTGGAACGGCAAAGTCGATTCGGTTGTCGTACAAAGCGCTTGAAGCCAATGCGAGATCGATCGTCGAATATCTTGCTATTCGTGCAGACGATCGGGCACCTACAACCCTGCCCATGTATTATTCCTACGGGCTTTCAGTGATCAACTCGCACTTATTAGCGGGAGCAACGCTAGTCTTAACGCAGAAGTCCGTCGCTGAACCAGAATTTTGGCAACTCTTTGATGAAAGTCGTTGTACAAGTTTTGCAGGTGTCCCTCATAGCTATGCCCTGATTGAAAAAAGCGGTGTAAAAACAGCCGATCGTAAGACTTTGCGGTATGCCACACAAGCTGGCGGACGGTTAGAACCCCACCGTGTCAAAGCATTAGCTGAGCAAAGCCAGAAAGAAGGCTGGTAATTTTTTGTCATGTATGGCCAAACCGAGGCAACAGCCCGGATGGCTTATCTGCCGCCAGACCAGGCATTAGCCAATCCTCACTGTATTGGTATTCCTATTCCAGGGGGTAAATTTCGGCTAATCAATGATCAGGGAGATGAAATTGAAAACCCAGACGAAACTGGTGAACTGGTCTATACAGGCGACAATGTGATGATGGGCTATGCGCTCAGTGCTGCCGACCTCTCTCGTGGCTATGATCTCACGGAATTACGAACAGGAGACTTGGCCCGTCGAACCAGCAACGGACTTTACTATATTGTTGGCCGGAAAAAGCGCTTCGTGAAGCTATACGGATTGCGAATTAGTCTGGATGAGGTTGATAGTTGGTTACTTGATCATGGCTACATTGCCGTTAGCACAGGTCGCAATGATACCTTGTGGATCCTGACGACCACGGCAACCAATGTTCCCCTCATTCGCGAGTCGGTTGCAGATTGGCTGGGTTTACCTGCAGCTTCAATTCATGTTGGTGTGATAGAAGCGATCCCCCGGAAAGCAAATGGCAAGATTGACTTCAGTGAAGTAAGCCGTTTGGCTGACCAGGAAGCTCAAAAACTGGATGCGGCGATCGCGGCTCAGGCTAAAAAAGCGCCCCAAAATACCGTTCGAGATATCTTTGCTGCACGTTTCCCCAACCAAGAGATTACACCAGGGGCATCTTTCGTCAGCCTTGGCGGTACATCCTTAGACTATATCGACATGATGATCGAACTGGAAAAGCGCATCAGCAATTTGCCGCCAAACTGGTATGAGCTAAGCCTGCGCGACCTGGAGCAGCAGCAAGGAAAGAGACGTCTTTGGCAAAAAATCGAGCCACAAATCTTCCTGCGCTGCCTTGCCATTTCGCTGATCGTGATCGGACACCTCACAGATTTTGATTACGGGGGAACAGGTGCTGTCTTGTTGTTGATGATTGCTGGCTTTAATTTTTCCCGATTCCAGCTTCCCAATATCATCGCCACAGGATCACCTCGACCGGTGCTAGCACTCGCTGCAACCATTGCAATCCCGACTATTGCCTATCTTCTGATCGAGCAGATAGTGTTCCGCAAGCTGCATCTTCCATCCCTACTGCTATTCTCTAATCTGATTCAGGCCAACGCCAATCAAGGCCTTTCTTATTGGTTTATTGAAGTTTATATACAAATCTTATTGATTGGTGCACTGGTAATCAGCTTAATCCCTAGAAGGTACATATCTAATACCCGTCAGGAAAGCGTTTCTATTGCTTTAATAGGATTTTCTCTATTGTCAAACCAGATTGGTCCTGTAGTTTGGGATACTAATCTATTGTACAATCGAGTACCTCACATGCTCCTCTGGTTATTTGCCTTCGGTATCGGTGCTCAGACGTTGAAAAGTCCATTGTCCAAGTTAATTTTGTCAGTAGCTTTCCTTGCTGCGGTTGCACTCAATTTTGGATTGGAAACTCCCTATCTAATTCTCACCTATGGTGGTTTATTGCTGATCTGGCTCCCCTGGATCAAGGTGCCAACCATTTTGAAATCGCCCATCTCTCAGGTTGCCAGCGCCTCCTTGTTCATCTATCTGTCTCACTTTCAGTTCCATTCACTGAGTAAGAAAATTTTTGGCAACCATGCCTGGATGGGGGTAATTTTTGCTCTTGTTGGTGGGGCTATTACCTGGAAGCTTTATCTTGCCTGCTGGTCTCATATAGTACGCATCCGACCAAGCCGCAAACTAAGAACACAGGCAAAAGTTACTCCACCAGTCGAGCAACTGCAGGAACGGGAAAAGTTTTGGTCACAAAATAGGTAGTTTCCTGGACAGAACGATCGCTTCTTCTGAGCTAGCGTTGGCCTTTTTCAGGATTGGCAACTCATGATGAAATCCCTGAATCAGGTTTATTTATGACAACAGTATCTGGTGTCCAAGCATCTGCCGCTATAAACGCACG
Organism: Leptodesmis sp.; assembly: GCF_052746595.1. NCBI lineage: Bacteria > Bacillati > Cyanobacteriota > Cyanophyceae > Leptolyngbyales > Leptolyngbyaceae > Leptodesmis > Leptodesmis sp. The sequence continues at coordinate 20,121 of NZ_JBRAGO010000011.1, read as the reverse complement.
CAAAAAGGCCAACTTTCCCTACTCCATTCACAGTTTTCGTGGCTTTGCACTTTGAGTGTTCGTCGCTCATCATGTTTTTCCGGAGAATAAAAATCGGATAGAGCAATCTATTTTTTCCATCAGCCCACGAGCAATTTACACCGTTGGCAATAATCCCCGCTCTGCCAACCATTGCCGATTGAATAGTTTGGATTGATAACGACTGCCGCCATTACACAAGACGGTGACGATCGTGTGCCCAGGACCTAATTGCTTGGCAAGGGCAATCGCCGCTCCTACATTAATCCCCACCGAGCCGCCCATGAACAGTCCATCTTTTTCCAGCAGTTAATAGACCACCCGCACGGCCTCATGATCATCCACCCGAATAGCATCATCTGCCGGGGCACCCTGCATATTACTGGTGATCCGGCTACTGCCAATTCCTTCTGTAATCGAGATTCCCTCTAGGGTAATCTGACCCGTTTTGACATAGCTATACAGGCCACTTCCCATCGGATCCGCGACGACACAGCGGATATTGGGATTTTTGGACTTGAGAAACAGAGCAACCCCAGCATAGGTGCCTCCGGTTCCCGTAGCTGTCACCCAGGCATCACTTTGCATCTTCGGGGCCAGTGGTTTCATAATGAGCACGGCGATTTGAAAGATTATCAAATTGGTTGGCCCAGATTGCATTCTCCATTTCTGAGGCAATCCGTCCAGAAAGTCTCACGTAGTTGTTGGGATCTTTGTAGGGTACTGCCGGAACTATGCGAACTTCTGCACCCAGCGTTCTCAACAAATCAATTTTTTCCTAAGATTGCGCCTCTGGAATAATAATCAAACACTTATAGCCCTTGGCATTGCAGATGTGGGCCAAACCAATGCCAGTGTTGCCTGCCGTTCCTTCGACAACGGTGCCTCCAGGTTTCAACAATCCTTGAGTTTCCGCGTCCTGGATAATGTAGAGGGCGGCCCCGTCTTTGACAGAACCACCGGGATTCATAAATTCGGCTTTTCCCAGAATTTCACACCCCGTCTCGTCACTGAAGCTATTAAGCCGAATCAAGGGAGTATTGCCAACCGCTCCTACAAAGCCATTTTTAATGTCCATTCTGTCAATTTCCCTGATAGCAGTCCTAAATCGAGTTGTCCACAGGAATAATCAGTGTACTTCTGCAACAGTAACCATTCCAAGGCGGTCAGGGCGATCGCAACTTCCCTAATCAAATTTGGCAGATAACCTACCCAAAATTTTATTCACTGCTTCTGCCTTCTGTATCCAGGCAGAACAGCTATAGAGCTAAATAACAGAGTAAGCTGTAACAGGATATTTGCAAGAATTTGCGTAAGCTCTATTTCTTTCACATTTCTTAATTTTTTCGCTTTCCTCTACCCTGACACCTCTTCGATGCAACCCACTGACACTGATCGCGCCTTACGGACTTCTGAAGACTATCCTATTCATGTAGACTTTTTACCGAAACGGGTTGTGCCTCTCTCTGGCCTGTTGGGAATGACGATCGCCCCTGGAAAATGCAACCAGGGAATGCGCTTTCATTGGTGCCGGAATCTATCCCTGGATCTAGCGCGGTTACGTCATGATTACGGTACGAATTTGCTGGTGACGCTATTAGAAGCGGAAGAAATGGTAGACCTGCAAATTGCCAATTTGCTCTACAAGCCGTTCCCACCTACGGCATGAAATCCCGCTGGTTCCCCATTCCCGATTTTGGAACTCCCGCCTCGATGACTGGCTTGAGCCAACTAGTCGAGGATATCTTGGCTGCCTTGGAGGGAGGACGGGCGACGGTAGTTCACTGTCGCGCGGGGCTGGGCCGAACTGGCTTAGTTGTTGCGTCTTGCCTGGTTGCACTGGGTTATTCTCCGAAAGAAGCATCTACCCACGTACGCACCGCTCGCCCTGGCAGTGTGGAAACTCTGGAGCAGGAAGCTTATGTGCATCAGTTTGCGGCAGTCTGGAAGCAGGATAAAAACTTTTCTCGGCACCCCAGGTCACGCTAAAGCGAAACTACAGCTCTGAACGTAAACAAGGTTTAGAATCAAGTCTGCGGCATTTCTGATGTAAAGCCAGTGATGAACTTTCTTTCTTCTCTCCTGATTCTGGCCTTCCAGTTTACCTCCCCTGGCCCGGAAATCCCCTTCCTGCGGTGGGGATCATTTTCGATTCGCTGGTATGGGTTCTTGATTGCCTCGGCGGTGCTAATTGGCGTAACACTCTCCCAGTACCTGGCCCGCCAGCGACAGGTCAATCCTGAGTTGGTCAGTGATCTGGCGATCTGGATGGTAATTGGGGCAATTCCCTTAGCCAGACTGTACTATGTCGCATTCCAGTGGCAGGAGTACGCTCAGCATCCGGATCAAATTATCGCGATCTGGAGAGGCGGAATTGCCATTCATGGGGCGATTATCGGTGGCTTGATTGCAGCCTTGATTTTCTGTCGTTTACAGCGAGTGTCTTTCTGGCTAATGGCCGATCTGGTTGCTCCTGCATTGATTCTGGGACAGGCGATCGGACGCTGGGGCAACTTCTTCAACTCCGAAGCCTTTGGTCGTCCCACGGATTTGCCCTGGAAGCTTTACATTCCCCCCAACCACCGTCCTCCGGGCTATCAAAGCTTTGAGTATTTCCATCCCACCTTCTTATATGAGTCGCTATGGAATTTGATGGTGTTTACCATTCTGATGGTGCTGTTCTTCCGCGATCGCTCTGGCAAAATGCGCCTGCAAACGGGCACGATTTTTCTGGTTTATCTGGTGGCTTATAGCTGCGGACGTTTCTGGATTGAAGGCTTGCGAACCGATAGCTTGATGCTGGGGTCGCTGCGAGTTGCTCAGGTCGTCAGTCTGGTTGAGATCGCGATCGGTATGACTGGACTGGCCTGGTTGTACTTGTGGCACCGTCCCCTTCCTGATGTGGTGCCTCCCCAGAAAGGGGAAAATTCAGCGGACGCGGCCAGTTCCAACAAACAGCCCTAAAAAAATAACCCCGGAGCCAAAACTCCGGAGTCTCAATCAGGGTGCATCTACCACTTCATTCTTCCCAGGTCAGAGAGGCCATCCGGAAACTTTGAGAAATTAAACAGGATTGAGTCACTGATGTTTCATTCTGTCTTTTCACTTCATTAGAGGTAGTAGATCGAAGTCCTGGCGAATTTCCAGCAGGGGGCGATCGAGCAGTGATTCAAACTCCATAAACGGAACCCAGCGTTGGCGATGGCAAGTCTTTAGCCGCAAAAACACTAACTCTGGCAACAACTGGAGTAACACGAACCCAATCGAGACATACAGCCAGAGGACTCCCCGTGCTTCAAGGAAGTCTTTGTACATATCCCGAACTGTTGAATCGATAGTTGGATTCTGAATCGTTTTTAGATGATCCCCAAACGTGTAGTCACTCGTCCACCAGATCAAGGGCAGAATTTTAAGTTCATCATATAGGCTAGTGTCACACCCATACACAACGTGGGACACATCATGAGCCAGCAAAATTTTGCCAAATTCTGTGGGTAACGCCCTGGGATCCATCACATGCGAGTTCAACGTATAGTATTCCTCCAACCCCTCCCGCAAGGTTTGAATACTAGTTTTATCTATGTATTGAGCACGTTGTTTGTTCATTGCTCCACCGACTCAAGGCAGAAAGTCTGAATCAAGCCTCTGCAACTCGTTGTTTGACGCTCTGGTTGGTACTGGCACTTCAGTAGATGCATCAACGGCAGTTGCAGATAGTTGCCTAATTCTTGCTGTTCGCTGCGCCCCAAGGCTTCTAGTTCCTCAATCAAATTGTCAACATCTAATCCTGTCCAGTATCCTTTTCGCAGATAGTCGGCCTACTGTTGTGTCCATTGCAAGAAATCTTGGTCATAAAGTGTGGCCTCGTGCATGCGCCGTAGCTCCTAAGCAGCCAGCAGAAAATTTTTTAGTAAAACTGTATACCTGATCCTAGCAAGTTGAGATCAAATCATTATCGGGTAAGGTGGATAATCTGCTCAACGGTTTGGGCATAGGTACGATCGTCCAGCACAGGAAGACTGTCACTGATCTCAAAGGATTGGTGTAAATCAATCCAGGACTTGCAGCCCCCATAAGTCTCTGAGTAGGGAATCAGTTGGGCAGATGTGAACTGGTAAACCCGCAGCAACAGGACGTAAAGCGGTTGGCTGGGTTTCCAGCGCAGGCGATCGCGGACAAACTGTTTATTCCAGATGTGAAAGGGAAACAGCGCGTCAACCCCCTCCACCCTGTCAATTTGCACAATATCGGTAATCTCTGCCCAGGAACCAATTCGTACCTGCTCTGGGTGCCATCCCGAAGCAACCAGTTGAATCTGATCGGCATAAGTAGCTTTCACCAATTCCGGTTTTTGATGCTCCACGGTGGGATACAGCAGGACGCGATCGTGCTCTACCCGAAACCGACCGCCTTCCTCCCGAATTCCCCCCTTTCGTAACAGGACGATCGTTTCCCCCCGTTCCAGAGCATGAACGGCAACCTGCCATTCCTTTAGTGCACTGGTCAATAGGTCATACGTCATGCGTCATTAGTTTGAATCTTCAGCTTTTCTCAAGGGTTAGGGAATTCACAGAGCCATGCCTCCCCACTAGCATGAAATAAGAACAATCTGATCGCAATTGAGCCAAAGGAAGTCTATAACCCTACACGACTTATTGATGCTAATTTTAATGCTCTCTCCTGGAATTCTGCTCTTCATCATCGTTATGGGGACTTTTGCCTTTGGAGGATGAGGGGAGTTGAGAGTGAAAAGTTAAGAGTTAAGAGTGAGAAATAGACAGTGAATAACAAACTTCTAATTTTTAACTCTTAACTCTCAATTTCCTACTCAGCCAGGCCAATTTCCCGTAATCGCTGCATCAGGTACTCGCCTGCGGTGATGGCGGGAAATAGTTGTTTCCCGACTTTGGCAATGCAGCCAGGAAGGGGAGTGAGATCAATTTCCTTCCGAGGATGAACGAAGTAGGGCATCGAGAAGCGACGGCGGCGATCGCCTGTGGGATTCACAACCCGATGAGTGGTGCTTTGCAAGACTCCATTGGTTAGTTGTTGCAGCATATCACCGCTATCCACAATAATTTGTCCTGGCAGGGTTGGAATGGGTAGCCAGGAGCCGTCTCGTTGCAGTAGCTCCAGCCCATCGTCCGTGGCTTCACAGAGCAGAGTAATTAGATTGATGTCTTCATGGGGAGCTGATCGTAGACTGGCCGGATGGGCATCTGCGGGAACGGGAGGGTAGTGAATGATGCGAAGGATCGTGTCACTCTCCTGGATCATGTCAGACAACAATGTTTCTGGTTCTCCCAGGTACAAGGCACAGGCTTTTAGCAATTCAGCAGCACAGGCTTCTAACTGAGCATAAAGTTGGGCCATCACCGGATGAAATTGGGGCACTTCGGCAACCTGCAGGTTAGCTGCATAATGTCCCGTTAGGGGATGTCCGGCTTGTAAATCCCATCCCACATGCCAGAACTCTTTCAAGTCAGGGTAGGGATGATCTTTGGCGTGTTCTTGCCCAAAAGAGGTGAATCCTCGCTGTCCATGCAATTCCGGAACTTCATACTGTTGCTTAATGGCCTCTGGTAATTCAAAAAACTGTTCCGCAACCTGATAAGCCTGCTGGATCAGGGCTGAATCCACGCCATGATGGGTAATCGCGAAAAAGCCAGTTTTTTCTAGTGCCTGACCCAGTTGGATGATGAAGTTAGTGCGGCGATCGCTACTGGCATGAAAGTCCCGTAAATCCAGAACCGGAATGCTTTGAATTGAAGCCATAAGATGTATTTGTGGGATGCTAAAGGTATCTCATTCACAGCAATCTGATTCACAGCAATTGAGAGATAGCTAATGACTGGCTTGATTTTAGTGTATGCATTGCTAGTCGCTATTGGCGGCATTGTGGGATATGTCAAGGCGGGCAGCCAGCAGTCTTTAATCTCTGGCTTAGTGAGTGGGGTTGTCCTGGCGATCGCCTGGTTCCTCAGTTTGCAAAATCCTGCTGCCGGATTTGCCCTGGCGGCCTTTCTGGCACTGGGACTGTTGATCGTTTTTACGATCCGCTTCCGTAAAACAGGGAAGTTTATGCCTGCGGGGTTAATGGCAGTATTGAGTTTGATCGCTATGGTGATATTTGCAGTGAGTTGGTTGAATTGACCCGGTTATGGCAGTTAAGAACCCAGTGCGATCGCTTCAACATATCGTCGTCACGGCTGACCAGATGCAGCAGATTGAGGAGCGCGTGTTTGCCGCCGGCATGCCCGTACCCGCGCTGATGGAAAAGGTTGCTGGACGAATTACCCAGCGGATTGAAGCGTTATTTTTAGGAAGGTCTGGATTGCGGGTGGGAGTGCTGGTTGGGCCAGGACACAACGGCGGCGATGCGCTGGTCGTTGCCCGTGAACTGCATTTTAAGGGCTGTCAGGTCGTCATCTATCAACCATTTACCAAGCTGAAAGAGTTGACCGGACATCACGCTCAATATTGCAGCAGTTTGGGGATCCCAACCATTGAGCAGGTAGAAGCTCTGCAGGAGTGTGACTTGCTGGTTGACGGATTGTTTGGCTTTGGTCTGGAGCGATCGCTCTCTGGCGACATTGCCAATGCAGTCGATCAGATCAATCAATGGCACAAACCCGTTGTTAGCATCGATCTCCCATCCGGACTCCATACCGATACCGGACAGGCATTAGGCACCGCTATTCAAGCCACGCATACCCTTTGTCTGGGACTCTGGAAACAGGGATTGTTACAGGATCAGGCACTGGCTTACGTGGGTCAGGCTGACTTGGTGGATTTTGATCTTCCCCTGGCGGATATTCATGCCGTCCTGGGAGACCATCCTCCGGTACAACGGATTACCTCAGAACGCGCGATCGCCTACCTGCCGTTGCCCCGTTCGTTAACCGCGCACAAATACACCGCAGGCCATCTGCTTTTGATCTGTGGTTCCCGTCGCTATGCCGGAGCCGCGATTTTGAGTGGCCTGGGAGCACGAGCCAGTGGAGTGGGAATGCTGTCGATCGCCGTTCCCGCCTCTCTTCAACCTGTGCTCATGGCCCAGTTGCCAGAAGCCCTGGTCGTCGGTTGTCCAGAAACCCCGTCCGGTGCGATTTTGTACTTACCGGATGAGATGCAGTTGGATAAATATTCTGCGATCGCCTGTGGCCCCGGACTCACGATGGAAGCCAAGTCTGTCGTGCGATCCGTGCTAGGTAGTTCTCTGCCTGTAGTGCTTGATGCGGATGGATTGAACATGGTGGCTGACTGGGGCACCTCCATGCTGGAAACTCGCACCGCTCCCACGATTCTGACTCCCCATCCCGGCGAGTTTAAGCGGCTGTTTCCCCATTTAGCGGAAAATCTCCCATGTCGGGTCACGGCAGTCCGGGAAGCCGCTGCCCAAACGGGAGCGATCGTTCTCCTGAAAGGCGCACGAGTCACCATCTCAGATTCCCACACCGTCTGGATCAATCCCGCCAGTACACCCGCCCTCGCACGTGGGGGCAGCGGCGATGTCTTAACCGGATTAATCGGCGGCCTCCTAGCCCAACCACTCGCCCAGCAGCAGACCCAGTCCCCCATCCCCCATTCCTCATCTCTCATCCCCAACCTCGTCCAATCTGCCGCCTGGTGGCATTCTCAGGCCGGCATCCTGGCCGCTCAGGAACGCACCGAATTAGGGGTCGATGCTCATACCCTGGCCCAATACCTCATTCCTGCACTCAAAGCCCATTTGTAAAGAGAATCGGTCATTCCTGTAAGGGGGCATCAGTCATTCAGCATCAGTTCATTTCCCATCCACTCACCCACGCAGCCCCTCCCCCCTATTGGTCAACTGTTGCTGTCCACAAATGCGGAGTTTGAGAACGGCAATCCTGCTGCACCAGGGTATGTACCTGCCAGCCTGGATCGGTTTGAGGATAGTCCGATCGAAAGTGTCCCCCGCGGCTTTCGGTACGAAAATTCGCACTTTTCAGGATCAGCAAGGCAATATCCAGAAGATTACGGGTTTCTGCCCAGGTTCGCAGCGATCGCCCCTCCTCTGCCGTCTGCAACCATGGGGAGCTTTCTGGAACCAGCGTCTGAAGTATTTGACTGATCGGTAAGCGAGCAAAGTCTTCCCGCCACTGCTCAACCTGAGCGATCGCCCCTTCCATCTGGGCAGTCTCCCGACAAATTCCGGCACTCTGCCACACCAGGCGGGGTAACTCCTGGCGTAATTTTTCAATACGGGCAAGTTCCTCTGGAGAGAAAGAAATTTCAGGTTTTTGATTGACTGTAGAGCAGGGATTGGGGATTGGGGATTGGGGATTGGGGATGACACCTGAATTTTGAATGTTGAATTTTGTGCTATCCCCGAATTGTGCTCCAAACACCAGGCATTCCAGGAGCGAGTTGCTGGCCAGACGGTTGGCACCGTGAACTCCCGTACTGGCGGTTTCGCCCACAGCATAAAGACCGGCGATGGAGGTGCGATTGCACAAATCCGTGGCAATTCCGCCCATCCAGTAATGAGCCGCTGGAGTTACGGGAATCGGTTCTTGAAACACATCAATGCCCCACTGCTGGCAGACTTGAATGATGTTAGGAAATCGATGCTGAATAGTGGTCTGGGGAATCGGACGCAGATCTAACCAGATGTGGGCATGGGCCGGATCGGTACTGGTCTTTTGCAGATGATTAAAAATGGCCCGACTGACGACATCCCGGGGAGCCAGTTCTCCAGCAGGATGGTAGTCAAAGGCAAACCGATATCCCCGATCGTCCACTAAATGCGCTCCCTCCCCCCGTACCGCTTCACTGATCAAAAAATGGGGCGCACCGGGTTTTGTTAAAGCCGTTGGATGGAACTGTACGAATTCTAGATCTCGCAGGATTGCTCCAGCCCGATAGGCGATCGCAACTCCATCTCCCGTACTTAAGGCCGGATTAGTCGTTTGGGCGAAGACTTGTCCCCCTCCCCCTGTTGCCAAAATAACCGCTCCCGCCTCTACCCAGAAAACCTGATTTTCATAAAGTAAACTCACCCCTCGGCAGTGGCCATCAGATGGATCAAGCCATAAATCCAGGGTAAATGCCTGAATCACCTGAATATTATCCCGCTGCAAAACACGGGCAGCCAGGGTACTGACTACCGCCCTGCCTGTAGTGTCCGCCGCGTGTAGTACCCGTCGTCGCGAATGAGCCGCTTCCAGGGTCAGAGCGAGTTGTCCGGCGTGGCGATCGAAGCCGACTCCCAAATCCACCAGATTTTTGATGCAAGACGAGGCATGTTCGACTAAAAATTGCACCGCCGCCCGATCGCACAGCCCAGCCCCTGCCCGCAGAGTATCTTGAACGTGCAAGTCGATAGAATCCTGGGGATCAATGACGGCAGCAATTCCCCCCTGTGCCCAACCACTGGCGGAGAGAGAGAGAGGTTCCTTGGTAATCAATCCCACCTGCAGAAATGGAGGAAGGCACAGCGCAGTATACAGTCCGGCGGCTCCGGCTCCAATGACCAAAACATCAAAGGGTTGGGACAAGGAGAAGGCTGAAGACATGCAGTTAAAGCCGTAAACAGAAAAAATTGCTCTCTGTCCTGGAATCGGGCATCGAGCAATTCAGAAAATTAATATTAAGTGTAGATTAACGGTAAATTCCGTTATTGATCCGATCAGCACCTTCCACCAACGCAGATTCCACAGAGGTGACTGTGAAGTTGCTCAGGTTATTTTTCAGAACTTCCTTTTGCTGCTGAGTCAGGCCAGGAATATCCAGAACATCATCCACATTCTCATAGGGAGCATTCTTAACAATGATGCCAGCAAGGGTTGGGTATAGCCCTTGATACTGTCTGAATGCACGAACGTTTGTATTATTAAGATCTAATTTTTGACCAAACTCGCTGGCTAGTTTCTCACTCACGGCATCGCGCACCTCTTCCTCAGCCGCCGCAATCAACGTTGAGTTGCTAGTCTGCCAGGTGAGTTGAGTCAGGGTATTAGCGTCAGAACTCAAAGGAGCCGCGATCGCGGACTTAGACACACCAAACCAGCCAAGTAAGCCAACCAACAGGGTTAGCAGACACAGAATTCGTCTCATAAAATTTATACCTCCCATTCCATTCCCACGGAGTCTATATAGGCATTTATTAGAGCCTATCATTTCCTGGTCACTATCTGTTGGGAGATTCTCAGAAAGACCTTTGCTCAAGACACATCAGGTTTGTGCCCTAGTTGACCTTCTTTCTTTTTAAGGAAGGCATCCAGTTCTGTAAAGGAGCAGGCATAGGCAATGGCAGGAGCATCATATCCCCGCAGGTTGACCGTGTACTGACCACATAGAGTCTCGTCAGCACCCAGAGTCGATAAGCATTGGAACGTCGTTTTGCCAACGGCTACATCCTTCCCGATCTGCTTCGTAGAGGTTTCTAGCCGGAAGGCGGCATTCACTGTGTCACCCAGGGCAGTGTAGTCGGGGCGATCGCCGCTGCCCGTATTCCCTACCATCGCATAGCCCGTATTAATCCCGGCACCAATTCTCAGCGGGAAAGGCAGTGGATAGAGGTTATAGAGATCGGTGGTCATTTTGTGTAAGGCGCTGAGAGCGTGGAGAATTTTCAGCATTTCATCATCGCCTACTTCCTGAGCACCGTGGATCCACACGGCCATCACCGCATCTCCAATGTATTTATCAACCCAACTGCCGTATTGTCGAATAATATCTCCGGCGTGTCGAAACCAGGTGCCAATCATTTCAGAAAGAATCTTTTCATCCAACTGGCGAGTCAGCCCCGTAAAGTTGCGAATATCAACAACCAGTACAGAAATCAAACGCCGGACATGCAGGGTTGCCGTTGCCGTAAACTCCCTGGAATCCATCCCGGCACTGTCCTCGTCCTCCTCTGGCTTAGGATGGCTGGGGATGGGGCAGTAAAATTCCAGTTCCGTCTGGCCAAAGGTAAGGCAATCGCCATTGTTGAGGGTGACAGGAATGCTCACCCGCCGACCATTGACAAACGAGCCATTACGGCTACCCAGATCAATTAGATAAAATTCTCCCGTTTCCATATACTGCAATATCGCATGATTACGAGAGATCCAGCGATCAGGCAGAACAAAGTTATTATCCTCACTACGGCCGATCGTCCAGCAATTACTTCCTGTCAGAAGCAAGCGCCGGTAACCAGAATCGGTCCGCAGAAGCAGATGGGGTGTGGGTTGGGTTGTCACCACAGACTGTGAAAAACGTAATTCTTCCCTATGATGCATCCTGACACATCCGTTAGGGTCAGTGTAAGGGCTTAAAAGAGACTTGCCCGAATTTTTCTATTCGGACTGACTCCAGCCTAGCAGTCAGTTAGCCAGTTGTCCCTGCTCAAAATGTGCGAGATGAGTTGAACGAACTAAGCCAAGCAGGCCGCTACCCAGAACAAACCATCCACCAGAATTGTGCTCAACACTGCGCCACTGAATGCCCACCAGTGTAACTTTTGGGAAGCTAGCGGCAACAGACTGAGAGCCAGCAGCAGACTAGCCAGTATGATAGCCCAAGCGATTCCCCAAGGGGTCTGTATTTGAGCAATCGCACTTTGGAAAATGGGTCGAGCAGAAATTTCGCCCACCTGCATTAGAGTACGCCAATAAGGAATTAAATCTACCAGATAAAAGTAAATATCTGTGACAACTGTTCCCAAAAAGGATCCCAGATAGAAGAAATTAGCGACCTTATTCTCTTTTCGAGAAATTCCCCAAAGCGCAAAGGGTAAACCGATTGCCTCAACTGGCAGATGGTACAGCGGTTCCCAACGCAGCCAGCCCCAATACAGAGAACCAGCCAGCCATGTCCAGGTAAACCCAATGAGTAAATCTCCCCACACCTGAGTTTGGCGATGTGCCTGCAGCCAACGCCCCAATCCCAACCAACCTACAGTAAAAAACAGGCTGACCCAGGGAAGCGATCGCACCAGGGGAGCCTGGATAAACACGGGAACAGAAACTAAGAAGATGGCAGCAGCAAACAACAGCCATTGCTTTCGTTGTATGACCTGAGCAGAGGCAACAGGCAATGCATCTAAATCTGGCAGGCAGACGAGAGATGGAGCAGCGTAACTGGATGATGGCGTAGAGGAAATCAAGGGCTTATGAAAAATGAGTGGACAATATACAATCGTTAATACTTCTTATTTACTTTACTTTATTTAATATATCAAGCTAAACAACTTAATCTATTGATTCACTATATCCCCATATCCCCCCCAGGGGCATACTTTTATCTTACACAGAATCTCCTAGTTCTGGAATCTCTCTATATTTGTAGTGGCTATGGGAACACTCAAAAAGATCTAATATTGGCGGCTTGTCCTAACGTTAAAGATTTGGTAGGGTTCCAGTCGAGCTACAGACAGCAGGGATATCTTTTGAGATAGTTGCAAGCAGTTTCATTCACCGTTCTGCCGCGATCTGGTCGGCCCCTGGTTGGGCTAATCTCTATCCGGATCTCAGCTTTTCTAGGGATCCAGTGGCTGCTGCAGTACCTAGAGCGTCACAGTACCTGTTTTTTTGGTTTGAGATTATCTGTTAGGGGGCATTTTCTTAATTTCTGGAGTCCCAA
>NZ_JBRAGO010000011.1:0-7409 GCF_052746595.1 Leptodesmis sp. | reverse complement strand
GAGGAGTTAAATGCAAGTACTCAGCTTACATCCGGCATTAGCGTTCAGTCATAACAGTGGAGTGAGCCATCTAGCCTCTTGGTTGGCGGTAGCCGAGCCTGCCACACCGTCTGCTCCATCGGTTGGCTTTTTTGAAGGCATTTTTCAGGCGATCGTGTTGGGGATGGTGCAGGGCATTACAGAATTTCTACCCATCAGTAGCACTGCACACCTGTTAGTCTTTACCCAGGCATTTGGTTGGAGCCTGCTGGGAGAAAAGTACTTTGTCGATGCAATCCAGTTTGGTAGTGTAATTGCTGTTGTCCTGTACTTCTGGCAAGATATTCATCAAATTTTGTTAGGAGCCTGGAACGCCTATCAAGCCAAAGACTGGCAACGGGAAGAATGGAAGATTCTGGTCGGTATCACCGTGGGAACCCTGCCAGCCTTAATTGGAGGATTAATTATTAAGAAGGTGTTACCAGAAGCAACTCAGGCATTTCTGCAGGGAGCACTGGTGATCGCCATTATGTCCATCATCATGGCGTTGCTGCTGGGACTGGCAGAGAAGATTGGTAGCCGTAAGCGAGACTTTGACTCCTTAGAAGTAAAGGATGGAATTCTGGTTGGCCTTGGCCAAATGATTGCGCTGATTCCGGGTGCCTCTCGATCGGGTTCCACCCTGACTACCGCCATGTTTTTGGGACTGGAGCGACAAACCGCCGCCCGCTTTTCCTTCCTGCTGGGCATTCCTACCCTGACGATCGCCACCCTCTACGAAGCTAAAGAAGCCTTACATCACCCAGAACTAGGCACTCCTTTACTGGTTGGTATCGTCTCTTCCTTCATCTTTTCCTACCTGGCGATCGCCTGGTTACTCCAATTTCTGCAACGCCAAAGCACCTGGGTTTTCGTCTGGTATCGCCTCGCCTTCGGAGCCACCTTACTGAGCGCCATCGCGATCGGCTGGCTCAAGAGCGCGTAAGAATAGAGTTATGAGTTTTAGGTTTTAAGTTCTCAGTTCATTTGCTTAAGACTCATCACTCAAAACTTAAAGCTTCTCACGCGCTATGAGCATTTCCACTCTCCGTCCTGCCCTGATTACTGCCGTGTTGCCGGATTCGATCGCAGCAGAGGTGGGTTTTGAAGCAGGCGATCGTTTGGTAGCGATCAACGGTCAGCGTCCCAGAGATTTAATTGATTACCGCTTTCTCTGTGCAGATGAGGTGTTGGAACTGGAAGTTCTGGATGCCAGTGGTAAAACGCATCACGTCGAGATTGAGAAGGACTACGACGAGGATCTGGGGCTGGAGTTTGAGTCGGCGCTATTCGATAACCTGATTCAGTGCAACAACCACTGTCCATTTTGCTTCATCGATCAGCAACCGCCCGGAAAGCGAGACACCCTGTACCTGAAAGATGACGATTACCGCCTGAGTTTTCTCTACGGTAGCTATCTCACGCTCACCAATCTGACCCAACGAGAGTGGGAGCGGATTGAGCAGATGCATCTGTCCCCGTTGTTTGTCTCGGTTCATGCTACAGAGCCAGAGGTACGCATGCGTTTATTGAAAAATCCCCGTGCGGGTCAGCTATTGGAGCAACTGGCCTGGTTCCAGGAGCGAAATTTGCAGATCCATGCTCAGGTGGTTCTCTGTCCTGGGATTAATGATGGGGAACATCTTACCCATACCCTGCTGGATCTGGCTCATTTTCATCAGGGAGACATTCCTGCCGTTGCCTCTGTGGCTATCGTACCCGTTGGCCTGACGCGCTTTCGTCCCAGTGACGATGAACTGACGCCGGTGACATCCGACAAAGCCAGGGAAGTGATTGCCCAGGTACAGGAACTACAAGCCAAGTTTCGCCAACAGCTAGGTTCTACCTTTGCCTGGTTAGCCGATGAGTGGTTCCTGATTGCAGGCCAGGAACTGCCCCCAGAATTTCACTATGAAGACTATCCGCAAATCGGCAATGGAGTCGGTTCCATTCGCCAGTTCCTCAAGGCATTTCAGAAAGCGGCGAAGAAGTTACCTAAGAAATTACCTGCGCCCCGTCGGTATACCTGGGTTGTTGGCAATGCCGTCGAGCAAGCTTTTCAACCGATCGTAAAACGACTAAATCAGGTGGCAGGCTTGCAGGTGCAGATGGTGGCGATCGCCAGCCAGTACTGGGGGCAAGAGATCTCTGTCACAGGCTTGATTACTGGCCAGGATATTCTACAAGCACTGCAGGGTCAGGATCTCGGTGATGTAGTTCTTATTCCCTCCGTCATGCTCAAACACGACGATCCCCGCTTTCTGGATGACATGACAGTTGAGGAGTTAAGTAGTCATCTCAAGGCTAAGATTTTATCTGTTGGAGATGTTGAAGAATTAGTAGAAATATTCAGAGTTAAGAATTAACAGACCTGTTGATTGTCACCCTGGCGACTGAAGTCGTGGCTATCCGGGGAAACCATGCCAACACAGATTACTGAAAACTTTGATTGTATTGAGTCTGCGTCGGCAGACTGGATGAGTGCAGTCGCGGTTTTAACCGCCAGATACTTTTCTCTCAAGTCTGGGCATTTGTCATCGGCCATCCTAAACGAGTAGGTTGCTCATAAATCCGTTTCAACGTGTTGACATCTCTAACAGAAATCCGTGCAGGATTGCGAACCTGAGAATAGTACATCGTATCGGTTGGGTTAGGGCTGTGTCCCCAAATGCCTAAAGCATGGCCTAATTCGTGACGGGCAGCTGCTTGCAAATAAGCAAAGGATTGATCAGGACGAATGTAAATGGTCATCCGATGAGCCAGCAGAGATTTTGACTCTGCCGATCCTGTATCTGTCTTCCGGATATACAGTTCAAATTGAGTCGCAGCGGAACGGGCACGCAAGGTCGGTAAGGCTGGTTTACCTCTAGACCTGGAATTGGCGGTTTCAGGGGAGCTACGATCGCCCCCGTAGTCCACCCGCAAGGGGGGGGTAGAACGCCAGATCGTGATATTCGCCTCTGTCGCCTGCTCAATTAGTTGCAACGGCAGATAAGGAGTCCAGTCCTGAATCGCTGCTTGCACGGCCTTTACCCAAGTTTGTGCGCGTTTGGCCGTAAATGGACTGGCATTGTCTGCATCCGTAGGCGGCTGAACGTACACTCTGATGGGAAATTGTGTCCAAATCAGATAACCGACGAGCGAGGGTTGTACCTGATCAAAGTAATCACCCGCCTGGTTGCTATCCTGCCAGGTGAGGAGGCCAGCAGGAAGAGGATGGGGCTGGGGTGAGGGAAAGGAGGATGGGAGGGTGGGAGAGGGAGAAGGAGAGGGTGGGAGGGAGTGAGAAGGTGAGAGGGTAAGGGGAAGGAGGGTGGTGATCGTGATTAATAGCCCGATTGATTGAATCACAAAACGGTAGCTGAAAAAACGATGCCAGCGCCATGAAGAATACCAGTGCCGAAATACTTCCTTCAATGATCTCAACCTTTTCAGAGAGGCAATCTCAGGCTGGGAGCCAGTTAGCACTCAGAACAACGGTTAAACCCATGAAGATAGTGGTTAGTACCCAGGTAACTCGATTCAGCGTTAACTCGGCGCTTTTAGTACTGGTAAAGAGTTGAGCCTGTCCACCTAGTCCACCCAATCCATCTCCTTTGGGGCTGTGAAGCAGTACCAGAATAATTAGCCCGACAGCGGAAATGAGCCAGAGAGTTTTGAGGACAAGAGTGAGAGTCATAGGAAATCGTGAATGTTGAATGTTGAATATTGGATTTTAGGGATACCCGTGAGCAGGTATCTAAGAGCCAAAATCTAAATTACTGCGTGCTTTTCTAGTCTAAAAGACAAGTGGAGATCGAATCCAGTGGAGATCACTAGCGCACCAGTTTGACGGGAGTACGGGTAGATATCACGCCATATTCCGCAGGGACCAGAATGGAGCGCCCGGTCATTTCTGGGGGTTGAGGAATTTTGAGAATTTCCAGAATGGTGGGGGCAATATCAGCCAGACGACCATCCGATCGTAGTTGCACATCGGTACCGTGACCGGGAATCTTTAAACCTTCCCCCTCTACCAGAATGAAGGGAACGGGATTTGTAGTATGAGCCGTCCAGGGATTGCCGTTCTCATCCCACATTACTTCCGCATTCCCGTGATCGGCAGTGATGATCGCAGTTCCTCCAGCCCGGTTAATACTCTCTAGCAAACGACCTAAACAGCGATCGACGGCTTCCAATGCCTCAACAGTGGCTTCCATTTTGCCCGTATGCCCCACCATATCTGGATTCGCATAATTAATCACGACTAAGGAGTAAATGCGCTTCTCTATGGCCGCGATCGCCACATCTGTAACCGCTTCTGCTGACATGCTGGGAGCGCGATCATAGGTGGCTACTTGAGGACTAGGAACCAATTCCCGATCTTCTCCCTCAAAAGGCTCTTCAATACCACCATTGAAGAAATAAGTGACGTGGGCATATTTTTCAGTTTCCGCAGTACGGAACTGACGCAATCCGCGATCGGCAATTACCTGGCCCAGGATGTTGTTCAGATTTTGCGGCTCGAAGGCCACCAGCACAGGCAGACTGGGATCGTACTGGGTAAAGGTAGCAAAGGTGAGGGGCTGAATCAGTTTCCGCTCAAAGCCAGCGAAGTTGGGATCGACAAAGGCTTGAGTCAGTTGGCGGGCACGATCAGGCCGGAAGTTAAAGAAAATCACGCCATCTCCCGGTTCCACGGCCCCACGAGCGATCCGAGTCGGCACGATGAACTCATCCATGACTCCTGCATCGTAAGAGTCCTGAATCACTTCCGGGATCGATCGTCCATCCCCATCGCCATCCTGGGTCATCACTTCATAAGCTTTTTGTACCCGATCCCAACGGCGATCGCGATCCATGCTGTAATAGCGACCACTGAGGGTAACGATTCGTCCCAAGCCAAGGCGCTCAATATACTCAACCAGTTGTTGAACGTATCCCTTCCCAGAGTCAGGTGAGGTATCCCGACCATCGGTTACGACATGGATGCAAACCTCTTCAACCTGTTGATCCTTGGCTAAATCCAGAAGACCAAACAGATGGGTCAAATGGGAGTGTACTCCACCATCAGAACATAAGCCGACCAGATGCAATTTGCCCTGACTGTGTTTGACCTCCTGACAGACTTTCACCAGAGCAGAATTGCTGAGGATGCTGCCATCTTCGATCGCATCAGAAATTCTCACGAGTTCCTGGGGCACTACCCGGCCTGCACCAATATTCAAGTGCCCAACTTCTGAGTTCCCCATTTGTCCGTCTGGCAATCCAACATCCTTACTAGAGGTACGAATCGTCGTATGCGGGTAGGCTTGCCAGAGAGAATTCATGACCGGGGTTTTAGCGGCTTTCACCGCATTTCCCTCCGTATCCTCGCGGTAACCCCAACCATCCAAAATAATTAATACAACTGGCGAGACAGGCGCTTGCGCCATAGGAAGCTATTCCTTCATTGAAGTGAGTTCTACGAAATCATAGCATTGTGATTGCAACGGTCGAGTTTGTGGAGCACTTCAGATCAAAGTTTTTGTTATTAGATCCTCAAGCTTAACCTTTCACGCTTTCTGCTTTTTGTTTGTCCTTCTTGGCTTTTTCTTTTTCCTTCTGTTTGGCTCGTTTCGCCGCCGCTTTTGCTGCCTTTTCGGCTTCCAGTGCCATTAACTCAGCCTGTTGCTTCTCTGAGGCCACTTTTTCCAGGTAGTAGTGGTAATCGCCTCGGTACAGCCGCAACTCGCCATCTCGGATTTCCACAATTTTATTAGCCACCTGAGAAATGAAATACCGATCGTGGGAGATGACGATCACCGTGCCATCATAATTCCGCAGCGCATCTTCCAGCATTTCCTTGGCGGGAATATCCAGGTGGTTGGTCGGCTCGTCAAGAATCAGCAGGTTAGCGGGGCGCAGCAGCATTTTGGCCAGGGCCAGACGCGCTTTTTCACCTCCACTGAGCGCTTCGACCTTTTTAAATACGGTTTCGCCACTGAACAGAAAGCGGCCCAACAGAGTCCGCACTTCTTCGTTTGTCCAGTCGGGCACCTCATCGTGGATGGTTTGCATCACCGTCTTTTGCAAGTCCAGGGCTTCTGCCTGATTCTGTTCAAAATAACCGGGGATCACGTTATGCTGGCCGAATTCCACGGTGCCATCCGTAGGCTGCTCCATGCCCATCATTAAATGCAACAGCGTCGATTTTCCGGCTCCATTTGGCCCTAGGATGGCAATGCGATCGCCCCGCTCGATCAGCAATTCCGCTCCCAGAAACAAAATTTTGTCGTCGTAGGCATGGGTCAGATCTTTGATAATCACCACTTCCCGGCCACTGCGAGGAGCGGGAGGAAAGCGGAATTTGAGCGTTCTTAACCCAGCATCCGGGGCTTCCACCAGTTCAAGTTTTTCCAGTTGTTTTTCCCGGCTCTTCGCCTGGGTGCTGCGGGTGGCACTGGCCCGGAAGCGATCGACAAAGGCTTGCTGTTTTTCAATTTCCTTTTGCTGATGCTCATAGGCTGCCTGTTGCGCCGCTCGGGCTTCCTCTTTTTGTTGCAAGTAAGCAGAATAGTTGCCCAGGTAGGTGGTGGAAATCCCCCGTTCAGTTTCCACAATCTGAGTACAGAGGCGATCGAGAAACTCTCGGTCATGGGAAACGATCACCATTGGGGTGGTAATACCTTTCAGGTAGGCTTCCAACCACTCGATCGTTTCCAGATCTAGATGGTTGGTCGGTTCGTCCAGCAGCAGCAAATCAGGTTCCTGTAACAGAATCTTGCCCAAACTCATCCGCATCTGCCAGCCACCACTGAAGGCACTCACCAGGCGATCGCCATCATCTGGGGCAAATCCCATTTCCGGCAGAATTTTCTCAATTCGGGCATCCAGACCATAGCCATCCATCGCCTCAAACTGCCGGTGCAACCGATCCATCTGGTGAATCAGTTTGTCCAGGGTTTCGGGATCGGCGGACTCCATCTCGTGATGCACCTGAGCCAAAGCCTCATGAACTTCATTTGCCTCCTTAAAGGCTCGCCAAAATTCCTCTTTCACCGTCCGCCCTGGATCCACCTCAAATTCCTGAGTCAGGTAGGCAATTCGTAAACTGGCAGGACGAATCACCTCACCACTGGTGGGTTCCGTTTCTCCGGCAATAATCTTGAGTTGAGTCGATTTACCCGCCCCATTGACACCGACCAGACCAATGCGATCGCCCGGTTTAACTTCCCAGTTAATATCTTTCAGGACTTCTCCAGTGGGATAAATTTTACTCACATGTTCCAGGCGCAGCATCAGAAGCTCTCCAGCAAGGGTTGAAACGGAAATAGCACGCCTTGACTTTAACAAAGTTTAACGATCTCTGGCGAGAGGACAGGCAACTCTGGAAATTTTTCCGGATGCCGTCTCAAACCCATGAACAAGAA
>NZ_JBRAGO010000010.1:0-60075 GCF_052746595.1 Leptodesmis sp. | reverse complement strand
TGCTTATCTCAATAATCAGTTATGAATCTTCTCTCTAGAAGGTGACACGCACCCTCTTGGGTAGGAGGGACAATTACAATAACCTTCCCGCCAAAAGCAGCTAGCATAGGAAATTTTTCTATCTTAGTTAGGTTTTTGATTAGTACGCTAACACGGCTAGTAAAGGTGGCTTGTTCTCCGCTAGTTCTATGCTCATTACCTGGAGGTGCCTCACTACCAACAACGATTATGTTCAGCTCTTCCTGCTCACCAACTTTTTCATCCCGTGCCCCAGTTTTATCAATTAGGAGAATGGGATTATTTCGTATATAAGAATATTCTGTGGCTCCTTTTTTCTCTTGAATAGGATCGCAACTTATCCATCTCAATAACCACGGTGCATAATACCGTGCTCCATGATAATAAGATAATAAAGCCCACTTTCCTCATCCTGTTCTTTCCCCGTAAACCGATACCGCTTCCACTTAAAACTGCCAAAACTGGTTTCCCCATAGGGCGTATATTCCTCTCGATTAATCCATCCCCCATGGCCATCGATCACCACAGTGCTACTGCCCAAATGATCCCCTAGGTGATACTGCACCGCTGGCGTCGTATCCCGTTGATCCAACGGTTCCCCCACCCGCACCAGGGCAATCCGCTGCTGATCATCCATCACATGCAGCGTGGTGTTCTGCTTCGTTTACCCCGCTGTCACTAAGCGGTGAACCTCAAACACCCCATCGATATATACCGTCACTTCCACCTGGTGCTCGCCCTTCCGCACCAGTTTCTTCACCCGCTGCCCCTCGGCATCGTAGAGATACTGGGCCACCACCGAAGGGGTTGTCCCCGCCTGCTCCCGAAACGCCCGCATCTGGTCGCTATGATTCCACTCAACCTGGCGCGATCGGCGCTCCTGGGTGACATTGCCATTGGCATCAAAGAAATGGGTACGCGTGCCTGTCGGATGGTAGGTCAGCGCCCCCCCCGCGGCTCATAGCGATCGGTCCGCAACCGCACCAGCCGAAACGTTTCCGGGTCATAGGCATAGCGGGTCATCACCCCATTGCTGTAGGTAATCAACACCCGCTGACCCTTGGCGTTGTAGGCAATCCGCTCCACATACACCTGGTTGTTTAAGGAGACTTTGTCCAGTGCCCCCGCCCGGTTATATTCCGGCACCAGCACCTGGCGTACCTGGTTCACATCCTGCGGGTACCGCATCCGCTTCACCCGGTTCAGGGCATCGTAGGTGGCAGAGGTGCGATAGTCCGTGGGATCCAACAAGCTCTCTGGCGCAAGCTGCCAGTCCACCCGAAAAACCTGGGGTTGTCCGTCTGGTGTGACCCGTTCAAGGGCTTGCACAATCGCTGCATCACCAATCACCTGCCGTACCTTCTCCAACCCATTGCCCTTAAAGTCGTAGGCTTCTAAGGTGAGCTGTCTGGCTTCGTCATCGTGCCTATGCAGCCGCCCCAACCCATTCTGTTGTCGATGGCGTTCCCGCTCGTCTGCCGGTTGGGCTAGATTGCCGCGATCGCCATATTCCAGCCGCTCTCGCAGCGTCACCGTTTCACCAGCCTTATCCCTGGCCCACATCCGACTGGGGCGATTCAGGCGATCGTAGGCTTGCAGAATCAGCGCCCCCTTGCTGTCCCGCCGTTCCACCTCATTACCCACCGCATCAAACACCACCCGCCGCACCCCGGCATCAATGCTGTCAATCCGCAGCACCTGGGAACCTTGCTGGTCTTGACCTTTTTTAGGCGTCAGGTCATAGACATAGCGGAAGGCCCCCGCCCCAGGGCATCGGTCACTGTCAGCAGATTGCCGCGAATGTCATAGGTGGAGCGGGTGTGATACCAGTCCGTGTCCGGATTGGGGCCGTTGCGTTCCACCGTTTCCACCGTGCGCCCCAGGGCATCCACCACCGCACTCGACGGTGTATTCCAGTGCTGCTGATAGGCGGCTGACAGGCTGGCATGGGTGCGTCTGCTATTGTCATTGGCATCGTAGGTGTAGGCTTCCCATGGGGTAGGCCGGAACCGTTGCGGCTGGCTGAGGTCTTCGGGAATGCCATAAATCACCCGTTACTCCGAGCGATCAGGATTCACGGTGCGAATCACCTGCCCCCGGGGGTCATAGAACATCGTTACTTTCTGCCCCATCTCCTGTTCTACCGGCAGGGCATAGCCCCATCCCACCGGGAAGAACGGCTCGTATTTCTGCACCACCCGTCCCTTGTTGTCGTAGACCTGCCAGCCACTCACTACCACATTGGGGTTTACTGGATCCACATTGGCGACACTCACCATATCCCCACCCGCTCCCTCGTTTTGATTGGCAGGCAAGACGGTTTCGCCACCGCCAAACACCGCATCGCCAAACCGCACCGCTTCTCCCTGGGTGCGGGTTTGCACCAGCCGCCCAAAGCCATCGGAGTATTCCCGCGACTCAATGGTTTCATCCCGCTTTGGCAGCGGCACATCCGTTTCCGTATCGTGGTGCGTGTGGCGAATGGAGCGGACGAAAATCGGCTGACGCTGGTCGGGTGGACTGTGGTCAAAAGCGAAGAAGTCATAGTCCAGCCGGGTGCTGGAACGTTGGCGATCGCCTTCAACTTTTTGGGGGTTCCCTTTCACCCAGGTCTCCGTCAGCAGTCCCAGCGGTGAAAATTTGAATTCACTTTGATTGCCGTTGGGGTCGGTAACCTGCCTTGGCTGCAACACCCGATAGTCATAGGCGGCGGTGGTCCTCAGTCCAGCGGGGTCTGTAACTGCGGTGGGTAAGAGATCATAGGCATCGTAGGCAATCGTTGTATCCCGATTTGCCTCCAGCCCCAGCGGGTCGCGCATCACCAGGATCAACCCTCGGGCTAAGCCGTCCCCCGATTGGAAGTCGTAACGCCGCCGCTCTGTGGCCACAAAGTAACCCTGCTTATAGGGCGAATCCCCTACGGCAAACCCATAGCCGATCGGCGTGATTGTCAGCCCCGGTCGGGTGGGGTCGGAAGTTGTCTGCACTGGCAGTAGCTCGCGGAAGGCAAGCGGATACTCATCCAGTATGCCATTTGGGACAAAGTAGGGTGGAATATCCGTTCCGTAGGCTTCCTGAAGGATCGATTGATCCAGAATTAGCGTCTCGCTACGCACCAGCGCCCCATACTGACCGAGCTGCCCCGTAGGTAGTCCGGTAAACGCCTCCCCGTCGTAGAAGCTCAACCCCTGGCCAATCAACTGCCGCTGGCGATCGTCTGAGGCAGCCTGGCGCAGATCGGCGATCGTCATGGCCGTGGCTGGCTTCAGCTCATAGCTGGATACCGTCGCCACCCGATCCACGATGTAGACGGCTCGATCATCCCGCTGGGCAAAGCTGGTTTCCGCTACCGTTGCCAGATACTCCTTGCTCGTCCCCTGCCAGCCTCTAGGACAGGCAATCTGAAGCTGGCAGCGCGGCTGACCATAGGCATCGTAGTCCTCCGTAAAGCTGAACTGGGTCATCGGCTCATCGCCCCGCTCCCACTGGCTTGTCCGCTGCGCCAGGGTATAGGGGAAGAAAATGCGTAGTCGTCCTGTCTCCTCTGGGCTGGGGGGAACCTCCTCCCGCACCCCAGACAGCGATTCCGTCACCGTATAGGGTCGAGCCTGTTCTGGCTTGCCATCCAGGGCATACAGTTCCGTGCGCAAGATCCGTCCCCGCAGGGTTCGCAACGCATCCCACTTGGCTCGCCGAGGCAGGGTCTTGAGGAAGACTTGCATCTCAGTCGGGCGTTCTAATTGTGAGCCATCCCCAGCCCAATACTCATTGCGGTAGTCGGTTTCCTCCCATTCGCCAAATTCCTCTCCCACCGGCCCCTGGTGGAACCAGGTTTTGGTCAGCGTCGGCGGTGAAAAATGGGTTCTATCGACCTTGACAAAGCCATTCTCTGAACCATGCAATCCCGCCTGGTCGTAAGCCTTAAAGATTTCCGTATCCAACTGCTCCACCCGACCAAAGCCCCGGAACTCTCGCTCGGCTCCATCCCAGTAGCCGTGGTAGTAGCGATACTCCGTCGTCAGCTTGCCCTTCGAGATCTAGTCAATCACCTCCACCCTGGCTACCACCAGCACCGGAAACGGCAATAGCGTTTTCCAGGGCTGCCGCTGTTGCTCATCTCCCAGATAGAACTTGGTTGAGGGCTGGTACTCCACCTTCGTCACCGCCCCCATGTGGTTGTCCATCTAGTGCAGCAGATAGGGCTTCACACCCCCCGTAAAGTCCAGAAAATAGAGGTGATGGCGGGACAGCCCGTTGGCATCGGCACTCCACAGCACCCCGCTGATGCCCGTACCTAGCAGATCCACCAGCCGCACCGCATCCATATCCGTCGCTGACGGGGTGCCCTTAATGACGATCGGGTCGCTCCAACCATTGCCGCTCTGGTTAATCCACAGAATTACCTGGTTGTCATCCACATACACCAGGTCGGCTAACCCGTCCCCATCCACATCACCGATCAGAATCCGGCGCGGGTCATAGCCATAGCGGAAGCGGGGACTGTTGCGCATGGAAATCCGCTTGCCCCAGTGGCCATAGCCCCGGTTGGGCCAGTACTCAATATTGCCGTCATAGACCAGCACAATATCCTGCAAGCCATCCCCGCTCATGTCTCCCCACTTCACTCGCGGGTCTGAGAAATTGATGTTGGGGAAGTCCTCAATGTCTTGCCGCTCCACCCAGCGGGTTTCCTTCCAGCCTTCCAACGGATCGTTGAAGAAACACTCCAACCGACTGCCTGATCGGATCCGTCACCCCATCCCCGGTCAGATCGACCAGTCGCACTTCCGGGTCTTCCAGATTGAAACTGGGAGCCACCGCATAGGGTTGGAACGACTTCCGATTCCACAGGCCGCCAAACTTCAGGGGAAAGTAGCCTGACAATCCCGGCTGTATCACCAGCAAGTCAATTCGACCATCCCCATTGGCATCAATCAGCTGCACCTCTGGATCCACCAGTTGCAGCCCGGCCGGGGCTTCCTTCATTTCTCTAGGCAGATCAAAGCGCCCATTGCCCAGATTGCGCCAGTAGCGCACCGTACCGTTCATTTCCAGAATGTCCGGCAGGCCATTGCCAAACAGATCGGCCAGTTCCAGTTCAGGGTTAGCCAGCGAGCGAGCCGGTAAGTCGCACCCTTCGACAGGGAAGAAATCTCGGCCTTGTGGTTCAAACCGGCTGTAATCAAATTCCAGCGGCGGCAGGTCTTCGGTGGTGTTGCCATCATGGCCAAAGACCTGAACCTGACTCAGTAGCGACACCCCATTCAGTGGCAGCAAGCTTTCCAGATTTGCCAGATCAGGGCGCTGTCCAGGTAGATAAACTGATAGGTGCGGGTTAGCTGTTCCTGGGCCGTATGAGTACGAATTTCAATGTGCTGACAGCGCCTGCGGGTGCGAATCTCAAATCCCGATCGATATTCCGAGAAAGGATCAGGGCGTTCTGGGCGGTCAGTCTCCAGTTCGTCTTCGTACTTAAAGGTGACGGAAACCAGAAATTCAGGTTTGTTCCTATCACCATAGTCGGCATAGCGAATCTGCTTCAGATAGAGCTGATCCCAATGATGGGGACCATGTGTGCCAGTGTCTCGCTCATAGTCGTAGACAATCAAATTCCCAAACGGGTCGCGGGTCTGGGTCAACGACCAGGAGAAAATATGGCTGCGATCGCCCGGGTTGGCGACAACCGCCGGATCAACCCAGGTGGTATCGGCATTGGCGGGAAGTGCCGCTGTGCCGTAATAGCTGACCAACCCATCCTTACTGCGCACTTCCCAGTAGTCCTGTACCGGGCCATTTGGCAGGTAGACAATGTGATGGTGTTGCATGCGAGCAAATAAACCTTCGGTGCGAGGGCGATAGGTAATAGATCGGTGGCGATCGGTATCCGTCTCGGAATACTCTTCCTTTATAGGCACCAAATCCTCAGCCCCCGACAGCATGAACACATCTTGATCGTCGTCATAGCGGGGAATCCCTTTCGAGGTCTTGCGACTGACGCCGGGAACGCTCAAGCCCCAGCCTAATCCGAAGTCGCCATTGCCATTGCCGGTGCTGTAAACCAGATTTAGTTCCGGTTGAAAGCCGTTGCAGCTAGGCGGCAGGGCGATCGGCACGGTGAAGTTGCCAGTGCCCGTGAACAGATCAGGCGAGAAGGTTTCGCCGATGCCTTTTAGGGCTCCGCCGCCCTTGGGGAGCGAAATCACTTGACTGGAGGTGCCGGACTTGTTGCTCATAGAGCCTCCAGCAGATGTTTATCTTGATCAATAATCAGACTGCTAGGAATAACATTGCCACCATTGAGTCGCCCTACCGTATCAGGCAGAAAACAATAGTCATAGTCTTTGTCTGACGCTGAAGCTTGTCCGTTACCTGGGCATCGCAACGATGCAAGCATGTTCCTGCCCTCCGCTTGCCACAAACCTGAACCTGTCCTCGTAGCGCAAAGACAGTTTCCAGGCAGATGTGTTATTTCTACTCAAACTCTAGATCAAGCGGATGTCCTTGGTTCCAGAACATACATCTAAATTTGCTTTCGGCGACAAAAACGCAAAGATCCCCGAAGTTAGATTGCATTCTGGTTGCAGAGCGATCGCCCCTGTCTCCAACGCCAGGATCTTTCTGTTCACTCAATACCCGCTTTGCAACCCCATCCATGCACTGCTTTCTCAGTCTCCCCTCAGCCAGTTGGACTTTGCCTCGTCATCTGGCGTTCAATCTCCGATGCGGGATGTTGAATGCAGAAATTCGGTTTGGCATTGAACGGACTCCAGATGCAGATTTTCACGAGGAATTGAATCAATGTTTGAATACTACATTGCGTCTCTGGTTCAGCGATCGCATTCTAGAGGTTGACGAAGAAATGATTTTAATCTGGCGCAAGATGGTCGAGCAGGGACGCAAACAGGGGTATACCTTCAACCAGTCGGATCTTTTCATTGCAGCAACTGCCGTTCTGCATGACCTGTAAGTAGTCACTCGCAATGTTATGGACTTTGAGAAATCAGAGGTAATGGTCTTCAACCCCTTTACTGATTTTCAACAACGATCAGAACAAGAATAAAGCTGGGGACACCTTAAAGAACTCGGCTAACTTCTGAGCGTAGTTTTCGCTAATCTCGCGTTTGCCATTGATGACTTCAGAAGCAATGCCACTGGAACCGAAAACTCCCAGCAAATCTGCTTATTTCAGTCCACCGGACTCCATCAGGTGCAGGAGGCCACTGTGGGGAGTTGACAGATTTTGTAGGGGATATTGCTCAGACTCAAATTTTTCAATCAAGATGACAAACAGATCGAGTACCCGGTCTTCTTCAGGGGTTGGCTCCTGCTTGTGCATGAGCAATTCGACAATCGTTAATGCTCTCTGGTACTCGTCTTCAGTCTTGATGGGTTGTGGCAAAACTTCTACCAGGAGGTTGGCATAGGTTTGACGATCAAAAGTAAGGGTCATTTTTCCAGGTATCCTTATCGCATTCGGCGTGGGTCAGGAAGTAGACAAATTACTTCTCTTTCAGAAGATTCTGACTCCAGGTTTGAATGGCTTTTAGGGCGATCGCCGCTTCTTCGTCACTGACTTTGGGAAGCCGTGTAGTCATATAATCTTCGTCAATCCCAACCTGATCACCCGCTGTGAAGTCGTCGCGAAACTGGTCTCCATCTAAGTTCACCAAAATTGGGTCAAAGGGAATTTGTTTTTCCAGCAATGCGACCCAGACTCGACGAGCATTGACAGAGACTGGATTGTAGTAAAACTTCAACATGAAAACTCCAACTTGATGACTACGCTGACTTGATCATATTTCTCTCAAACAACTTCAAAGATCAACTTCTTGAATCTCTCAAACTATCCTGACCCTTCACGCTAAGCAAGTACCGACCTTGTCGAGAGTTAAAGAGTGGCCAATTAAACCTCGTCCAAGCCCAGAACCGTAGTTTCTCTGATCGGAAAACGACCGTTCTCTCGCTGGACTTGGTTTAGAAGATCAAGTTGTTGAACACCCAGTTCTGCCGCTAGGCTATTTCTTATTCTTAAACTTATTTAGTTGATGGGTAGTGGGGCTGTGAAAGGTCAAGTAAGGCTGACAGGGATTCAGCGTCTAGGTCGGGGATTGGCAGTGCTGACTTTAGCCACGATCGCCTGTTGTGCCAGCGATCGCCTGCTACTGCCAGGATTAGCTAAGGTCGCCGTTAAACCGTTGCGCTCTAGTTCCGTTGGAGAAATGGGGATTGATGCTCTACGGCTGCAGAAGGCTCCCTATAGTCTAACGGGACGTAAGATCGCGATCGGTCAGGTAGAAATTGGTCGTCCTGGCCTATTCGGGATTGATAAGGCTGTCTCTAAAAATCAGGTCATGAGTCCAGCGCAGGTATTTTACCAGGACACTCTGGCCCGCATGAATACGGCAGACAGCCATGCTCAGAATGTAGCCAGTATCATCCTCAGTTCAGCTAAATTAATGCGGGGGGTGGCTCCCGATGCCCGTCTGTACTCCTCAGCGGCAGGTACCCCTAAGCGGTATGGTCAGCCAGAAGAATGTCTCTCGGCCCAACATATTGCCTTACAGAATGGTGGTGATGTGCGAGCGATTAACTTCAGTTTTGGGGAAGCACTGCGTCATGATCCTCGGCCCAAAGCTCAATTAGATGGCAATGCCTTGTTAACTCAGTGTGTCGATTGGTCGAGCCGCGTGCATAACGTGCTGTATGTCGTGGCTGGAAATCAGGGCCGTGGTGGCATTTCCATTCCAACTGATAATTACAATGGCATCAATGTAGCTTTTACCACACGGATTCAAGATGTCTTTGCCAGGGTAGATTTTGCCAACTTGGGGGATTCGGCCTTTGGAGCCGTAGAAGGTCAGGAGAGCAATGTTGGCCCCCGTCGCTCTATTGGCCTTGTTGCTCCCGGAAATGAAGTGTCCCTGGTTAATCCCAACGGTAGCGTGACAACTTCCTCTGGTACCAGTTTTGCGGCCCCTCACGTCACTGGAACGGTAGCCCTGTTGCAGGAATATGGCGATCGCCAATTGCGCCAGAGTTGTAAATCTGGTTCCGGTTGCTCTTTACCCTGGACTCTGGATGCTCGTCGCGCAGAAGTTATGAAAGCTGTTTTGTTGAACTCAACCGACAAGCTGAAGGATCAGGGGGACGGCTTAACCCTGGGCATGAGCCGCACGATTTTGGATAAAAACAATCGCACCTGGACAGAAGCTGATACCTCCCAAAATCCCAAAATTCCCCTCCATATTCAAATGGGAACAGGACAACTCAACGCCTTCCGGGCCTATCAGCAATTCAGTCCCGGCCAGTGGAATCCAGAACACCCCATTCCTGCGATCGGCTGGGACTACAGAACCATAGCTGCCCCAGATACTCCATCTCCCTCACTCCTGACTCCTGCCTACCGCGATTATGTGTTTGACAAACCGTTACAGCAGGGCAGCTATGTCTCCATTACCCTGGCGTGGAATCGATTGGTAGAACTGATCGACAAAAATCGTACCGATCGCTATGAATTGGGTGATGAATTTCGCGATCGCGGTCTGAATACTCTTTATCTGTATCTCATGCGGGCTGAGGACAATGACCCAAAGCGAAGTATTTGGTCGTCCATCAGTGATGTGGATAGTGTGCAACACATCTTTCACAAAGTTCCAGCAACCGGACGGTACAAAATTCGGGTGCAGTTTATGAAGCGAGTAAACGAACCTGTTCAGCCTTATGCGATCGCCTGGTGGAGTGTTCCTGCCCGTTGATTTGAGGATGATTCGGAGAGTAAGAGGGTGGGAGAGTGGGTGGAGGGGGAACAGGTCGGGAATACCACAGGACAACCGACACAGAACAACTGACCAACGCCCTTCTATTTCATTGGAATAAACGGTAGATAGGTCTTGATGAATTTACGTACTTTCAGCAGGGTTACTATGGATCTGACTTTCGAGGATAGAGGCGCAGGGGGATGATAGGGAGCCTGTTGCTCGGCTTGCAGTGCGGCATACTCTGCCGGATTCATCGGTCTGCCATCCACGGGCGATCGGGCATCTAGAATAATCTCTGTCCGCAACACTTCTTCAGGAGTGTCTTGGGCAGGTGGTAAGGCCCACGTTGGGTTACTGCTGACCAAAACGAGAGGGGATAGCAAACTGGCGAGCGTGCCCCGTTTGATAGCTTGTAACTTCATTGGCTCTATCCTCTGCAGTTATTTTGTTGGCAACCCTTCAGGCGTACTGTAAACCTGAATTATCAATCCTTCTAACTTTTTCTAAATCAGAAATTTCTTCTAGGATAGCATTTAAATCATAAAAGTTTTTCTACAAAAAACTTTTGCAACTCTCTTTTCCTTCCTGCTTCTACCCTTGCTCAGGCAGAATTTACAACAACCTGATGTGTGGATTTGGTTAAAGATAAATTGCGGAGATGTAGCAGTTGACGTTTATTTCAACTTAAGTGGATACACTATCGGAGTAGAGGTTTCCGATAAAGATTAAAAATTTAAATATTGAAGCAAATTCGCTTCAGATTAATCGAGAACAATGGGAATCTTCATTATTTATGCTGTTTCCTGGAGGCTAAAAGGGATGGAAAGCCGAGGATTAGAAGGCGTGAATGCTCTGATTCAGCGGGGCTATACCGTCAAAATCGGAGAGTATATCAGCCAAGGATGGAAACTTTTTAAGAAGAATGCTGGAGGCTATATTGTCTTCACCATTGTTCTGATTCTCATAAATATAGTAGTAACTAAAATTAATGAATCGGCTTCCCCGTTGGGAACGGTGATCAGACTGGTTGTCACCGGACCTCTGACAGCGGGCTGGTATATTGTCGCCTTCAAGCAACTGAGAAATCGCCTTCCCGAATTTGCTGATTTCTTCAAAGGATTTAATAATTTTCTGCCTTTCTTCCTGGTTAGCCTGATTACAGGAATTCTGATTGTTCTCGGTATGTTGCTTTTAATTCTGCCGGGAATTTACTTAGCTGTTGCCTATATGTTTGCAATGGCCTTTGCAGTCGCTCAACGAATGGACTTCTGGACAGCCATGGAAGCCAGCCGTAAACTCATCACTAAAAATTGGTTTTCCTTCTTTGGATTTGCCCTGGTGCTGTTCTTGATTAATTTGGGAGGGGCTTTACTCCTGGGAGTGGGACTACTGGTAACTATTCCCCTATCGGCTTGTGCCGTTGCTGCCGCCTATGCAGATGTTGTTGGGTTGGGGCCGGAGTTATCGGCAGGTGAATAGTGGATGGTGAAGGGACGGGTGAGATGACGGGATGTTCTGATTCCGGATCCCCAATCCCTGATCCCTAAACCCCAATCCCCCTCATCCCTTTCTAAAGAAACCTGGCTGTAAAGTCTGCAATCCTGTAGGATTTCTTCTACGCTCAAAGAGGAAGTCCTTATTTTTTCAGGTGTGACGTGACGCAATCGGTTTCAAGTCCCTCAGAGATGGCCCCTGAGGTAGTGATTCCAGCCTCGGCCCAAACGATCGCCATCGACGTAACCGGAATGAAATGTGCGGGTTGTGTGCGGGCGGTGGAACAGGAACTGACCCAGTGTGAAGGGGTGGTGTCGGCCACAGTGAATCTGGCAACAGAAGTAGCGACAGTGCAATATCAACCGGGCACTGCCAATCCCGTCAAGCTGGCGGAAAAGTTAACAGCAGCCGGATTTCCCTCCCAACCTCGATTACCGCTGGGCGATCGCACCTCAACCGGCCAGATTGATATTCAAGAGCGGCGCCAATTAGAAACCCGCCAGCAACTCTGGCGACTGGCGATCGCCACCCTGCTCCTGTTTCTGTCTGCTCTGGGACACCTGGAACTGCTGGCCGGGATCAAACTTCCTGGCTTGAGCAACATCTGGTTTCACTGCGGTCTGGCCACTGTGGCCTTGCTGGGGCCAGGTCGTGCCATGCTGATTGACGGTTGGCGGGGATTGCGGCGCAATGCTCCCAACATGAACACCCTGGTCAGTCTGGGAACCCTCACCGCCTACACCACCAGTCTGATTGCGTTGCTGTTTCCCCAACTCGGCTGGGAGTGCTTCTTTGATGAACCTGTAATGCTGGTTGGCTTTATCCTGCTGGGTCGCACTCTAGAACAACAGGCTCGTCACCGAGCGGCCGGTGCTTTTCAATCTCTGCTGGCTCTGCAACCCCAAATTGCCCGTCTGATCCCAGCTCAGGAAGCATCTCTTGAAACCCCAACCACCTCCGCAGCGATCGAAATTCCAGCAGAGTCTGTGCGAGTTGGAGAATGGCTACAGGTACTACCGGGCGACAAAATTCCGGTGGATGGGGAAATAGTAGCCGGACAGACGACCGTGGATGAGTCGATGTTAACGGGAGAGTCTATACCCGTCTTTAAGCAACCCGGAGATCTGGTAGCAGCAGGAACCCTGAACCAATCCGGCACGATCGCTCTACGCACCACCCGTACTGGACAGGACACGACCCTGGCTCAGATCATTGCATTAGTGGAGGCGGCCCAAATTCGGAAAGCGCCGATTCAAAGACTGGCAGATGTGGTCGCCGGATACTTTACCTACGGCGTGATGACGATCGCCGCTTTCACCTTTTGTTTCTGGTACTTCTTCGGCACTCATCTCTGGCCAGAGGTATTGGGAACTGGGGATTGGGGCATGGGAAGTAGTCATCTGATGGCCCATCATCTCATCACCCATCATCCCACCACCCCATCCCCCCTTCTCCTCAGCCTGAAACTCGCGATCGCCGTATTGGTAGTCGCCTGCCCCTGTGCCCTTGGCCTCGCCACCCCTACTGCTATCCTCGTTGGTTCCAGCATTGGCGCTGAACGTGGCCTGTTAATCCGGGGAAGTGACATCCTGGAACGAGTCTCCCACCTCAACACCATTCTCTTCGACAAAACTGGCACCCTCACCACAGGCAAACCCACCGTCACCGACTGCCTGGTCATCTCACCCCCCCACTCCTCCACTTCCCCACCTCTCTACTCCTCCTCCACCCTCCTCCAACTCGCCGCCAGTGTCGAAAGCGGTACCCGTCACCCCCTGGCGATCGCCATTCAACAGCAAGCTCAACAGCAGAAACTGCCTGTACTTCCGGCTCAAGATTTTGTCACCACTCCTGGCCTTGGAGTAGGGGCCACGGTATTGCAGGATGCAGCAGTTGATCCAGATCAGATGCCCGTGCGGGTGCTTTTAGGAACGCTGAACTGGCTGGAACAACATCAGGTGCAGGTTGATGAGGAAATCCAACAACAGGCCCAGTCCCTTGCTGAAGCAGGTAAAACAGTGGTTTATGTCGCAGTGGACGATCGCGTAGTTGGGGTAATTGCCGTATTGGATACCCTGCGTCCAGACGCCGAACCGATGGTTGCCGAACTGAAGCGGATGGGCTTACAGGTGATGATGCTGACTGGCGATCGCCAGGAAACAGCAACCGCGATCGCCCAGGCTCTCAATCTACCAGCGGAAGCGATTCTGGCAGAAGTTAGACCAGAAGCCAAGGCTCACCTGATTGCTAATCTGCAACAGCAGGGATATCGGATGGCCATGGTGGGCGATGGGATCAACGATGCCCCAGCCCTGGCTCAGGCGGATGTGGGAGTTGCCCTGCATTCAGGAACGGACGTTGCCACTGAAGCGGCAGGTATTATTCTGATGCGCGATCGCCTGACTGATGTGGTGGAATCGATCCGTCTCAGTCGAACCACCTTCAATAAGATTCGGCAAAATTTGTTTTGGGCCTTTGCCTACAATAGTTTAGGAATCCCCCTAGCTGCCGGTGTCCTGTTACCCACCCTGGGGATCCTCCTCAATCCGGCGGCGGCAGGAGCCATGATGGCCTTCAGTTCAGTCAGCGTTGTCATGAATTCTCTGTTACTTTATTTGACATTTTCTCCTTCTAAGTCCTAATGATTGGGAACCCAATAACTTCTAGTAGACGGGAGCCAGTAAGTCAGGGATCTCTCTGACAAGGTATTCAGGGAGGTGAAAAACTGCCGGAATTACTCGGATGTGCGATCGCGGGGGTGAAATTGTAAAATGCTTCACGGAGCTACCTAGACTCAGATTGCGAGAGTTTGCCAATCCAGTTAATAACTCTTTATTGGAGTATCCTGAAAAGCGGGTCGATTGACTGTTTCTAGAGTTAGCTCTTCCTGAGTTTTGAAAATCACTACGCCACTAGAGAATCCATGCCTGCCGCTGCTTACCAAAGCCATATATTAATTATTGAAGATGACAAGGGGCGTCTTGAGGTTCCCCTCGATGGACCGACGTACTCCATTGGGCGTGATCCAAACTGTGACATTCGGTTATTTTCCCAGTTTGTCTCGCGACGGCACGCAACTCTAGTGCAAATACCCAACGAAGATGGCTCTTTCTCCTATCGCATCGTAGATGGGGTTCCTAGAGGAAAAGCCAGTTCTAATGGGATATTAGTTAACGGCAGGAAACTTAAAGCCCATGATTTGCAGCACGAGGACAAAGTGGTTTTTGGCCCCAATGTTAGTGCAACTTACCTGGCACTCAAGCGGGATGCAGTAATGACGGCTCCTCCCGATGAATTTGATATCACACTAATTGGGCCTAATATGATTGGTGAGCCAGAAGACGGATAATTCAATGCCTTCAGAATCCTATCAACACCATTTGTTAATTATTCAGGACGATAAGGGACGACGAGAGTTTATCCTGGAGAATCCGATTTACTCAATCGGTCGGGATCCAAAAAGCGATATTCGTCTCATCTCTCAATTTGTGTCCCGCCATCACGCCACTCTGAAGCAGTTGTCCCACAAAGATGGTTCGATTTATTACCGTATTGAAGATGGGGATGCCAAAGGAAAACCCAGTGCGAATGGCCTGCTCATTAATGGGCGTAAGTTGCATGCCCACGACTTGAACAATGAGGACGAAATTGTATTTGGCCCCAAAGTGCGGGCAGTCTATTACCGACTAGAACGGGATGCGATCCTAACAATTCCACCCGATGAATTTGACATCACCCTCATCAGTCCCAATATGATCGGGGAGCCTGAAGATGATGACGACCAGCCAGGAAATAATGATGAGCTAGATGATGACGATTTAAGGTAGCCTCATCTGATCCACACTCACCCTCAATCACAAAAGTGGGCTTCTCCCGCTGTATTCTGCCCTCTACCTTCTAGCTTTCTGATTGAATTTAACTAGTAGTCACTTCAATTAATTTCCAGCAGCTTGCATCCTGAACTGCCTGATTCACCTGATTGAATACTTGATAGCAGTGGTTATCTACTTGCAGCGGCAGTTCTTCATTTTTGATCACAAAATTCATTTGTACTTCTTGATTTGTAGCCGTCGTCTTATCAACAAGAACTTCTACCGTTACCAGTTGATGATAAGCAACCTTGCCAGGAATTTCGCGAGCCATCAAATAATCTCCCGTCTGGTAAATGATATTAAAGTTGCAGGATTCTAAAAGTTCGCTCAATAGCTGCTGAAAGTTGTTTACAGAGGCTGCAACTTTGAAAAAGCCAGTGTAACGCGCCATGATTTGTCCTGGATATTGGGATACTAAGACTCTGCCATGATAGCGTCCATTGAGCAGAGTAGGGTTGCTGATTCTAATCGTGACTCTGCTATTTATCAGAAATATTAATCGAAAAATTAATAGTAATTAGAGGAATTTTTGAACATGCGGGGTCGATTGATCGTCTTTGAAGGAGGCGAGGGCGCAGGTAAAACCACTCAACTCCAGCGATCGCACCAATGGTTGATCGATAGTGGCTGGTTAACCCACTTGCAGAGCAAAGGCTGTATCCGTCAGATTGTCTTAACTCGCGAACCGGGAGGAACCGAAACCGGCCAGCGGATTCGCCAAATCTTGCTAGAACAATCCCAACAAGTAGAGATCTGCGATCGCACTGAACTTTTGCTGTATGCCGCCGATCGTGCCCAACACGTAGAAACCTTTTTGCGTCCCCGACTGGCTGCAGGGGATTTGATTCTTTGCGATCGCTTTACAGATTCCACGATCGCCTACCAGGGCTATGGTCGAGGACTGGATCTAGCCTTAATTGAACACCTGAATCAGATTGCCACCAACGGCTTACAAAGCGACCTTACCTTCTGGCTCGATCTGGACGTTGAAACCGGGCTAACCAGGACTCGACAACGAGGCGAGATTGATCGCATCGAACAAACCGATCACACCTTCCACCACCAAGTGCGGCGTGGTTTTACAACTCTGGCAGCGACCTTCCCTGATCGCATCGTTTCCATTAACGCCAACCAGCCCACAGACCTAGTTGCCCAACAGATTCAAGCTATTTTAAAGGAACGGTTCCAGCAGTGGTTTGGGACAAGCTTTGAGCTTTAAACCTTGTCCAAGTCCAGAACTGGCGTTTCTCTGATCGGAAAACGAACGTTCTCTAGCTGAACTTGGTTTAAGTTTTGAGTTCTCAGTTCAGAGCCAACTTAAAACTTAACACTTAACACTTAAAACTCTCTCTTCCCCATGTCCCACCTCTTCCCTCTCATCGGCCAACCCCAGGCCGTCAAGTTACTGACTCAGGCGATCGCAAAACAGCGAATTGCTCCGGCTTACCTGTTTGCTGGCCCAGCAGGGGTCGGTCGCAGTTTAGCGGCAGAGTGTTTTATTGCCGATTTATTCAGTCAGACTGCATCTATGAGTAAGGAATCAGCAATCTTACAGCAGCGGATTCGCGATCGCAACCATCCCGATTTGCTGTGGGTGGAGCCAACTTATTTGCACCAGGGAAAGCGGCTGTCAGCAGCGGAAGCAATCACGGCAGAAATGAAACGAAAAACGGCTCCCTTGATTCGTCTGGAACAGATTCGGGAGATTGCTCAGTTTTTGGGCCGTCCCCCCCTGGAAGCGCCTCGATCGGTGGTCGTGATTGACCAGGCTGAAACGATGGCAGAAGCTCCTGCCAATGCTTTGCTGAAGACGCTGGAAGAACCGGGACAAGCTACCTTGATTTTGATCGCACCGGGTGTCGAGTCCCTACTCCCAACGTTGGTATCCCGCTGTCAGCGCATCCCCTTTTACCGATTGTCCAGGGAAGCAATAGTGCAGGTGCTGCAAAATACCGGATATGGGGAAATTGAGCAGCATCCCCAAATTTTGCAACTGGCGGATGGCAGTCCGGGAAGTGCGATCGCTCACTGGCAGCAATTGCAAGCCTTACCTGCCGATCTACTGCAACAAATGACACAACGGCCCCGTTCTCACCAGGAGGCTCTAGCCCTCGCCCGTCAGATTAACCAACTGATTGAACCCGAAATGCAACTCTGGTTGATTGATTACTTGCAGCACCATTACTGGCAACAGATTCAGCAACTGCCCTGGGAAAATGCTCTGCTTCAACCCTTACAGCTACTCGAAAAAGCCCGTGAGTATCTGCGCTCAAACGTGCAACCTCGACTGGTGTGGGAAGTGACCCTGTTGGGAATGGTGGCCTGAGAATTTTGTAGGATGGGTTAGGCCGTAGCCGTAACACAGCAATGGCTGACGGTGGTGCCTTACGGAAGAGTAACACATCCTACACAAGAACTCGGAGTGACTCCATCCGGCTTCTCAGAATTTGTACAGGGAGGAGGCTGTATGACTGCAAATCCAGACAATCTTGATGCTGCAAAAGCCGATTACCAGGCAGGAAAAACGGCCTTTGAACGGGGAGATTATCGGAAGTCGGTTAATTCTTTAGAAAAAGCTAATGCTTTAATCAATCCCAATTCCTCGTTGGGGGGAGAAGTGCAAAGCTGGCTGGTCATGGCCTATGAAGCCGTGGGACAGCGGGAAGCGGCGATCGCCCTGTGCCGTCAACTGACCAACCATCCCCATCTCAAGACCCGCAAGGAAGGTCGTCGCCTGCTATACATTCTGGAAGCCCCTCAACTCAAAACCCGTCCAGAATGGCTGACCCAAATCCCAGATCTAACCAACTTGGGTGAGGCTAGTGCCAAAAGTCGAATTGGGGCATCATCTAGAGGATCAGCCAGTAGCCGTCCCGCCCCTAAACCCAAAACTGTTCCTGAACCTGTTGATCTCAGTCAGGTCAATACGGAAGATAATCGCTTTATCTGGGTTGCTCTTGTGGGGGCATTGCTGATTGTCGGAGGGTTGATATGGCTGGCTTAAAGGAGGTGGCGATCGTCCGCTGGTTATCTCGTTTATCGCGATGCTGGGTGATGATCTTGCTAGCCCTGGTGCTGTCTGGGTGCGTGGATTCCACCATCGGGATTCGATTTGATCACGCGAACCGGGGCGAGATTGTGCAACACATTCAATTGGGGGAACGGCTCAAAAGTTTTGGAGGTTCAGCCTTGCAGCAATGGGCGCAGGCAGTGGAACAGCAAGCCGCTAATTTAGGCGGCAAAGTGACTTTTACCGCAGGGCAGGATCTGATCGCCAAAATTCCCTTTATCAGCAGTGCCGATTTAGAAAGGAAGTTTAATCAGTTCTTGGGCACGGTGTTAAATCAAGACTCTGAAACTGCGGCGGACAATGAGCTTGCAACGATCACGTCTCATTTGAAGGTGGAGCATAGTAACTGGTTGCTGGCGGAGCGCGATCGCCTGGTGTATGACATTGACTTGCGATCGCTGGGCGTGGCCTCTGCTCACGGAGAAATCCTCGTCAGTCCCGCTAACCTGATTCAACTGGAATTTCAGCTAGAAACGCCCTGGGGTGCCCGTAACTACTATGGCAATGGCATGAACCGTCCCAGAATTCTTAAACAAGGTCATCAACTCATCTGGTCATTAATCCCCGGTAAGCAGAATGTGCTGGAAGCTGTCTTTTGGCTTCCTAGCCCACTGGGGATTGGTACAGTAGGGATTATTCTTCTAGTTGCTCTGGGTATCCTCCTGAAATCTTTCCAGCCCCCTCAGGAACTGGCTACCCCCAATTCCAGACCCGCTTAACATGCACCGTTCTGTTCACCTTCAACGCCTGCTCATTTGGGGTTTGACTGGTCCAATCGTCGCTTTAAACGTTTGGCTACTAACCCAACTCTTTCGCTTTTTTGAGGGACTTATCACTGTCCTGGTGATGGCAGCAATTCTGGCTTTTCTACTCAACTATCCGGTACGTCTGTTTCAGCGGGCCACTCTATCGCGAGTGCAAGCGGTCACGCTGGTGCTGGTGGTTACAGTGGCATTGTTTGTGATTGCCGGAGTGACCCTGGTGCCAATTATTGTAGATCAGACGGCTCAACTCCTAGCCAAAATCCCCGATTGGCTTCAGACGAGTGCCCGCAACTTACAAACACTCGATCTATGGGCAAAGCAGCATAATCTGCCGCTGGATCTCCAGGGTTTCAGTGGCCGGATTAATAATCAAATTGAACGGCAGTTAGAAGTTGTGGCCAAGGAAGCTGTGGGAGTGGCCGTCGGTACGGTAAATGGGTTGATTACCACAATTCTGGTGTTTGTTCTGGCATTCTATATGCTGCTGTATGGCCACCAGTTGTGGAATGGGCTGATCAATCTGCTGCCACCCCGGTATGGCATCCCCTTTCGTGAGTCGCTGTGGCTGAATTTTCATAATTTTTTTATTAGTCAAATCTTGTTGGCCGTGTTTATGGGACTGGCCCTGATTCCTGTTTTTCTCGTCCTGCAAGTCCCGTTTGCCTTACTGTTTGCCCTGTTAATTGGGATTGCTGAACTGATTCCGCTGGTGGGAGCGGCTCTGGGAATTGGAGTTGTCACTATTCTGCTGATGCTCCAAAATTTTTGGATGGGCTTCTGGGTGGTGATCGCGGCCACCATCCTGCAACAAATTCGGGACAACGTTCTTGGCCCCAAAATGCTGGGCGACTTTACGGGCCTGAATCCTATCTGGATCTTCATTGCCCTGCTGATGGGATTACAAATGGCAGGCTTTTTGGGAGTCATTATCGCGGTTCCGATCGCAGGCACCATCAAAGGCACTCTGGAGGCTGTCCGATCGGAACGCCTTGCCCTAGAATTGAAAAAAGCGGAAGAAGAAATTATTTGATAACAATTCCAAAACAAATCCTCGATCTCAGCCATTGATCGTCAGCCTCTGGTACAAATTAATCAGTAAGCGTCCCTGGGAGCCAGGAAAAATTTAATAGGTTAAAATCTGGCTGGCCATATTCATGTAAATTGCTATCTTTGTAGCTCTCCTAACTGATTTGAGGCTTATGCGACAGGTTAATTTTTTTGTCATTTTCGTGATTTGTCTGGCTCTGGTTCTGTTTGGCATTGAGAACACAGAACCTACCGTGATTCACCTGGTCAAGGGAGTCGATCTGCAGGCTCCTCTATCCATTGAATTAATTCTAGCGATGGGATTAGGGGCGGTGCTGGCCTGGGTGTTTAGCGTCTGGACACGATTGCAACGGTTACTGGAAACTGGTCAAGAAATTCGGGTACGGGATGAGCGAATTCAAGCATTAGAGGAAGATGTAGAACGCTACAAGGCAGAGATTGAGCAACAGCGCCTGCTGCCCGCAGCAAAATCTGTTTCCTCCGAAACGCAGACAACAGACGCTGAATTGGTGACTCAGTAACCCTTGTATAGGTTAGGAGGCACTCATGACGGCTGCTGATTGGATTACACCTACAAGTTTATGGAGCCTTTGGGTACCGCTCCTGTTGTTGGGGTTGATTCTTTTAGCCGCTGCCTGGTTTGTCCGGTTCTCCCACCGTTAAGGTCTTTTCTTATGCCGCTTTCTCTTGCTGAGGATGCGATCGCGCTCCTGATCAACATGGCAGAACAGGGAGAGATTGATCCCTGGGATGTAAAGGTAATTGAAGTCATCGATCGATTTCTCAGTGAAATGACTCCCGTAGCGGATGGACGAGAGCCTTACGAAAAAAGCTTGTCTTCCTCCGGGCAAGCATTTTTGTATGCGTCTATGCTGGTGTTGCTGAAAGCAGATAGTCTGGTACAGGCTGAAACAACACAAGCAAACTCTGAATTGCTGGATCAGGTGGAATTAGAAGGGGAAGACAATGGCCCGATGCCGCTTCCTCCTTACCTGGAACGGCAATTACGGCGACGGGCGGTGGCTCCTGCCCCCAAACGCCGACGAGTGACTTTAACGGATTTGATTGAGCAACTGCGAGCGATCGCGCAAGCCCTGGAGGATCCCACTCCTCGTAAGCGCCTCCGTCGTCCGCCCCCCCAATCTTGCTCGCAAGCGGTACGGGCGATCGCTCAACTGGCCCACCAGGAAAATTTATCGGAAGTCGCAACGGCCCTGGAGCAATTCTTTGCTGCTCATTGGGAAGCGATCGCTCCCACCACTCAAAACTGGCTGGATTTTGAACTACTACTGCAACTGTGGACGAACTCCCAGGGCAAGACTGCCATCTATTCAGGCCAATTATCCGCTGATCCAGAAGTTCATCCCTCAACGCACGA
Organism: Leptodesmis sp.; assembly: GCF_052746595.1. NCBI lineage: Bacteria > Bacillati > Cyanobacteriota > Cyanophyceae > Leptolyngbyales > Leptolyngbyaceae > Leptodesmis > Leptodesmis sp. The sequence continues at coordinate 38,674 of NZ_JBRAGO010000010.1, read as the reverse complement.
TCGGGTTGGCATTTTTTGGGCCTTACTGCTGCTCTCAGCCCAATCTAAGGTGGAACTGGCGCAGGACGAATTTTATCAAGATTTACGAGTTCGTCCCCTTACGGTAGCCGATGTCCAAACAACTGACGGATCTGCCTAGAAGACAGCAACCTATCCCAAAAAGCCAGTGTCTCGAGATGCAGATGTTAAAATGAGCCTCTATGATATAGAAACCGGATTTCTTCAGTATTGTAAAGATCAAACTTTGTTCCTCTTGAGTGGAGGAACCAGATTTCTCCGGATTGAGCAAGCAAGCCCTGGTACTTTCAAGATAGACATCCAGCTTCTAAAATCGTGTTAATTCTGATTTGTGTATTCCCTTAAATTAAAGTTGCTGTAGCTAAAAGTAGCTCCTCTGAATGAAGAATTTTTGTGCTTCCAAGAAACCTTTCATAATCGTGATGGCAGCTACCTCCATGTTTGCCACTCCTGTGTAGCATGAATAAAGCTTGGAGACAGATCGGCGAGAAGCGGATCCTGGCAGTTAAAATTTAATGGCTGAGGATTGAGAGAAAACTATTTATGAAAGCCATGATTCTGGCCGCGGGCAAAGGAACGCGGGTACGCCCCATCACCTATGAAATTCCCAAGCCCATGATTCCGATCTTGCAAAAACCTGTCATGGAGTTTTTGCTGGAGTTGCTACGGCAACACGGTTTCGATCAGATAATGGTCAATGTCAGCCACCTCGCCCACGAAATTGAAAACTATTTTCGAGACGGGCAACGCTTTGGGGTGCAGATTGCCTATTCCTTTGAAGGGTATATTGACCAGAATGGTGAACTTCAAGGGAAAGCACTAGGATCGGCAGGCGGAATGCGTCGAATCGAGGACTTTTCCCACTTTTTTGACGACACCTTTGTTGTTCTCTGCGGGGATGCCCTGATTGACCTAGATCTTACGGCAGCGGTGAAATGGCACAAGGAAAAAGGGTCGATCGCCACCGTAATTATGAAAACCGTACCCAAGGAAGAAGTATCTAGTTACGGAGTTGTAGTCACGGATGAGACAGGTCGAATTAAAGCCTTTCAGGAGAAACCCTCAGTTGAAGAGGCTCTCAGCAACTGCATCAACACCGGGATTTATATCTTTGAACCAGAAGTGTTGAACTATATCCCCTCGGGTGTGGAATACGACATCGGCAGCCAACTATTCCCCAAGCTGGTGGAAATCGGTGCTCCGTTCTACGGTATCGCGATGGATTTTGAGTGGGTCGATATCGGTAAGGTTCCCGATTATTGGCATGCGATTCGAGCTGTCTTAAAGGGAGAGATCAAAAATGTGCAGATTCCAGGCCAGCAGGTGGCTCCAGGCATTTACACCGGATTGAATGTGGCCGTGAATTGGGACAAGGTTAATATTCAGGGCCCAGTCTACATTGGTGGCATGACCCATATTGAAGATGGAGCGACAATCATTGGGCCAACGATGATTGGCCCCAACTGCTGGATTTGTAGCGGTGCGATGGTTGATAACAGCGTCATCTTTGATTACTCCCGACTGGGGCCAGGAGTGAGGCTGGTGGATAAGCTGGTCTTTGGTCGCTATTGCGTGGACAAGACCGGAGCCACGATCGATGTGCAAGCCGCTTCCCTGGATTGGCTGATTACCGATCGCCGCCAGGAATTTACGGAACCCCCAATCGAAGGTCAGGCGATCGCCGAGTTATTGAGAAATGACCCAGCGCCTGACAAAAAACCTGAACCCAAATTTGATCTCGCTTTGAATAGCTATCCAAGTGAGGAAACCAATCCTGATCAGCAAAACGACCTGGACGAGACGGATAAAGCATCCTGATGGACCAGCCTGATCCCTTGCCTGTCTTCCGTCGTCAGTTTCTCCAGCTTGCGACTGGAGGACTGGCGATGTCGCTATCGACAGGAATCATCCACAAAGCGGTAGCTTCTCCGACCTCCTCCCATGCCGCTCTCAAGCCGCCTGTTTTGCGCCCTGGAGATACCGTTGGCATGGTGGCGCCGGCCAGCAATGTGTATGAGCCAGAAGACCTGCAGATTGCCAGGGAAACGATGGAGCAGTAAGGCTTCAAGGTCGTCTTGGGACGCAATATCATGGCTCAGAATGGCTACCTGGCAGGTAGTGATGCAGAGCGGGCGGCAGACCTCAACGAAATGTTTCGTCGTCCCGATATCCGGGGTATCGTAACCTTTTCCGGTGGCTATGGCTGTAGTCGCATTCTGCCCCTGCTGGACTATGACCTGATCCGCCGCTCGCCCAAGGTCGTCGTTGGGCACAGCGACATCACTGCCCTCCTGATTGGCCTCAATCGTAAAACTGGCTTAGTGACGTTTCATGGATCTTCTGGCCTCACCGGAGTGGGAGATTATGCCAAAGAGCATTTTCGCCGCGTCATTATGACCGCCTCTGCGATCGGTGAAATTACCAAACCCCCTCCCACTCCCGAAGGTACTGTCGAGCGCAACAATCGCCTGATTACCCTGGTACCAGGACGAGCCACTGGACCACTGGTCGGCGGCAACTTGACATTGGTGACTAATCTGATCGGCACGCCTTACGAACCGGATACCCGTGGCAGGATTTTATTTTTGGAAGAAATTGATGAGGAACCTTACCGCATCGATCGCATGCTCACCCAACTCTGGCTGGCCGGAAAGCTGCAGGATGCGGCTGGCATTGCTTTAGGCCATTTTATTGATTGCTACCCCAAAGAATTTCGGGCTTCCTTCCCCCAAACCATCAGTCTGGAAAATGTGCTACGCGATCGCTTTATCCCCCTGGGAAAACCCACCCTGTACAACCTGATGTTTGGTCACATTCGAGAGAATGCCGTTTTACCGATCGGAGCCACCGCCACTCTAGATGCCACCCCCAAAACCTTGGCCATCAACGAAAGCGCGGTTGAGTAGTTTGGACAGGGGTTTGTGGTGATTGCCATTCCCCAGAGTAGGTATGACGTTGAGCAGATCCCAGCGATCGTTGGCTTTGCCCCGCGTTTCATACCAATGGTTGCCGCCCCGGATTCACCGCATGGACATACTCGCTCCCAGATTCAGGAAAGCCCCGTCGGTAAGTGGCCTCTTCTGGCTTTCCCCAACCCATTTGCAGAATGATTTCCAGCGTCTCGGATGCTCCCTGCTGGCTTAAGGTCAACCACTCGGTACGGTGCAGGATCCGCTCCACATCGGCTGGGGCGATCGATCGATGGGATTTCCCCGCATTCAAGCTCAAGTAAAGATCCAGTCCAGTTGTCACCTCGCACCAGAAGTCATACAGGATGCCTTTGAAGGATTTCATTAACTGCAAATCTTTGGGAAGGGCCGCCAACTGCTCATCTACTTTAGGAAAGCGAATTGGACGGCCCTTAATCGTCAGATTTTGCCAGACAATGCCAGAAACCTGATGGTCTTTTTGGTACTGGTGTACGGCAGCCCGGAAGTCATTGTAAGCCATAAACTTTTGCAGTCCATCGGGCTGCAGGAATTTATCTAACAACGGACTGCCTGAAGGACTGACAGCCAAGTTCAGGCGCTGCCCGTTCATACAAGCTCGGCGCTCGTCTGCCAGAATTCTGATCAGGTCGTCTGTGGTGTAAACGGGTGACATTCAGCCATCCCCCAGCAGAGGTAAATGGTAGAAGGATTGACCAAGTTGTGCCTCAAACGGCTGTTGAGCTTGCTTCGAGTATTGACCAGTTGCCTCTGTTTTGTCACGGGTCTTTACCCCTTTTTCACTGGTTGTTACTAAAGTTTGCTTTTCAGCAATATAGAAGCATTCCAGCTAGGCAGGAAGTAGCCTGGACTACTGCTTCACTAGCTCCATATTGATTTCATTCAAGGGACGGCGTTTGAGTTCAACCGATTCGGAGCGGGGCAGCAGATCAAATACCTCCCGGAATTTGTCATCCACCTGTTCAAAGCTCAACACGCCAGTCTCATTAAGGACAATCTTGCCCGTTTCATCAAACAAAATGGTTTGCGGAACTAATCCTTTGTAATAGTAACCGGGTTCTGTAGGAGCATACTTGCTTTTAGGAGGAATGGAATCCGCCCGGATAGGGATGATGTCAGCAGCCCGAACATAAAATGCCTGAAGTTGAGAAAGAACGATCGAATACTGTTTACAATCCCGGCTGTCATCCACATAAAATACCAGCAAAACTGGACGTTTCCGCTGAAAACCCTGTTCTAAAGTCACTTTGGGGGGAATGAGAGAACCATTCCCTGCATACAATGCAAAAATTTCTCCATCGTAATGATCGTCTTGTAGACTGGCTAGAGCAGGCTGCACCTGAGCCACTGTAACTGTCGCCAGCACCAGCAATAGACTGATCGTTACCATGCAGATTGTGCGCCAAATAGAGGGGGAAATTAAGCAAAAGCGCGATCGCAACCAGGAAAAGGGCATAGGAATCATTACCAATCGTGTTGTGTCTTTTCCTATTGTGAAGTAAGGTCGCACTGGAATGAAGGGGCAAGGAAATGAGGAGATGGGTGGGTGCATGACCTAAACTAAACTTGTAGCGACTTTGTTTTAGCCTGTGCTACAACTGTATCCAGAGGTAGAGTATGCCGTGATACCTCTATGTAGCCATGAATGATATTGCCACCTTAAAACCAATTCGATCGCTAGATGATGCTTTAGAGCGCTGCCAGAATCTTGGGATGCGGCTCAGCCGTCAACGTCGCTTCATTTTAGAATTGCTGTGGGACGCACAGGAACATTTATCTGCACGAGAAATTTATGACCGTCTGAATCAGCAGGGTAAGGAGATTGGTCACACTTCGGTTTACCAGAATCTAGAAGCTTTATCCAGCCAGGGAATTATTGAGTGCATTGAGCGATCGGACGGTCGCCTATACGGCAATATCAGTGACTCTCACAGCCACGTCAATTGCCTGGATACGAACCAAATTCTGGATGTGCATGTAAAGCTGCCAGACTCAATTCTGCAACAGATTGAAGAGCATACTGGTGTTCGCATTGTCGATTATCACATTGATTTCTATGGGTATCGGAATCCTCCTGCTGAAGAAGGTTCGTTTGAGCATTAGGGATCAGGGATCGGGAATCAGTTTTGGGGAATGTGTTAGGTAGCCGCAACGCATCCATTTTCTCCAGTAGCCTCTACTCCCATAGCCGCCGTCTTGTTGGGCCATTAAGACGTTGGTGAGTGTCTCTCAGTAAGGCTGGAATATTGAGTTGTTCTGGGCAGCGGGGCAGGCAGTCGCCGCAGTCGGTACAGCAGTTAGCTTTACTGCCAGGGAACCAGTGGCCTGCATTTTCAAACATACGGTAGCGGTACTGACCGTACTGAGTCATGTCATAGGCGATCGCCAGATTTCGCAACCGCAAGACTTCTGGAATATTAATCTGTTCAGGACAGGGTAAGCATGCATAGCACTGGCTACAGCGATCGTTACCCAAAACTTTCTCCTGTCGCATCTGCAACCGTTCTAAAATGGCTTGTTCTGCCAGCGATAAGGGGCCGTCCTGGTCTGCCATCTCCAGGGGCCAATCCAGTTCCTGCGGGTTTGCAGGGCCAATACTGAGGGTGGTAATTCTGGGATCACTGAGCAGAAAGCGAGTATTTAGGGCTAAGGGCGATAGGGGAGCACACAAGTTTTGCAAAGTTTGGGGCGGAGTATACAGTAACCCACCTTTGTCAAAGGGGGAAATAATAAAAATTCCCATGTCTTTTTGATGCGCCAGGTCGATCGCGGGCGCATGACGTTGGAAGAAAAGATAGTAATGCAGATTGATGAACTCGAATTGATCAGTGGCGATCGCCCGCAAAACCACATCCAGAGATCCATGCGTAGAAAACCCAACATGGCGAACTCGCCCATCTGCAACCGCTCGTTGAACAGCCTGCATACAACCATTAGAAGCCTCTACCCAGGCGAGATGGGCTTCTGTATTCAGGCCATGAATTGCCAATCCATCCAGATAATCAATCCCTAAACGCTCCAGAGACTCGTCGATCACTCGTTCCATGAGATCCGGATCGAGAGTTGGAGCCAGTTTAGTAGTGATATAAAGCTGCTCGCGGGCAATGGAAAGTCCACTTTGTAAAGCCTGCCCCAGATATCGCTCACTCTGCCCATAACCCCTAGCTGTTTCCAGATGATTAATGCCCAACGCGATCGCTCGCTGCACCGTCTGATAGGCAACCTCTTCCGCAGCCAGACAGCGCATCATTCCCAGAGAAAATACAGAGAGCTGAAGATTCGTTTTACCAAAACGGCGGTACTGCATAGGAGATGTCATTTGTCATTCGTTCGTTAAGCCCTGATAGTGAAAACGGCTATAACTCTTCCCTCTTCCTTCCCAACTTCTCCTCCTGCCACACCCGAATGCCATCACTGCTTCCCGTAATAATCTCTCGACCATTCAGTCCAAAGCGGACAAACATGGCGCTGAATTGAGAGCCACGCAGGGTTCCTAAATAGCCCAGAGGTTTCATTCGCCACAGGTTAACAACACCGCCCAACGTGCTGGCCAGCATCCTGCCATCGGCTGTGAGCGCCAGGTCATCCGCAATAGAATCAAGGGTACGGGTAAGGCTTCCTGAGTTTACCTGCCAGAAGTTCATGCCATCTTCGCCCTGGCTTCCCTCGCTGCCAGTCACCAGCATCTGGCTATCAAGACTGAAGAGGAGAGCGTTTAATTCATGCGATCGCAGGGTACGTGTCAAACGGCATTCTGGCAATTGCCATAGTTTAGTATCCTGCGCACCTGCAGCCAACCACTGACCATCAGGACTGAAGGCGAGGGCGTTGATCGGGCCAGTCTGGATACTGCGCTGAATTCGCTGGCTTTTCAGATCCCAAAGCTGGAGGGGAATTTGGGAAGCCACGCTGTTGCTGGTGACAAGACGACTACCACTGGCAAGAGTGGCACCATCGGGACTGAAGGCGAGAGTAGTAACAACCTGATTGGGGTAGAGAATCATTATCGGGGTGCCCGTTTGCAAGTCCCACAGGCGGATGGTTTGATCCAGACTGCTGCTGGCCAGTAGTTGACCATTGGGGCTGAAGGCAAGTGCCGAAATCCAGTTGCGGTGCCCAGTCAGCGATCGCACAGGTTTCAGCGTTTTTAAGTTCCATATCTGAATAGTTTTTCCTGTACCGCTCGCAAGGAGGGCATCCGTTGAGGTAGCCAGGGCCGTGACCGCATTCTGAGAAAGGAGCGTTGTCTGCCCATAACAGGGGGGTGGGCTGGTGGGTGGAGCAGGCAGGCAAAGGTAACTGCCTCGTCGGATCGCAATTTCACTCTTGACCAGACCATAAATACTGATGACAGTAGCGACGAGCAGAGAGGCGATTACACTAATTCCCAGAATTTGCGAAAATCGTTTGTGCTTCATGGTTTGGCTATGTTTGCTTCCCTGATGTCGATACCTTAGATGTTTTGTTGTTTTTAGCTCAGTTGTGAAAGAAACTCTGCCCCCCTCTTCCCCTAAGGTTACGATCGGCACTGCAGCCTTTATCGGAATTGCCCTGCCTTTAGCTCTGTATCTGAGTGGCGCTTTAACCATCTTGGGGATAGAAAAGTTCCACTATGTCCTGGCTGGGGGCAAGCGGTTTGCTACCTTTCCCAATATAGCCAGTCATTTAGGAATTAGTCTCAGTTATCTAGCCCTGGTGTTGCTGCACGTCGTCTGGTTTCTGGGAACGCCTGCATCAGCTTACAGTTATCCCAAGTTTTCCAGCCTTTTGCAACGGGCAGGTCTATTTCTGGTGTTGGCTTTTGTCGCTTATCCGCTAGGCAACGACATTTACCTGTATCTGCACTCTGGATTAATGAATCTGAGCACCATTAATCCTTTCATCATCCAGGCTGGAGCCTTCACCTCTGAGTTGTCACCGTTTGTGGATTGGAAGCAAACCTCCACCTACGGTCCCATTTCCCAACGGTTGTTTACTGCAGCAGCAGTTCTGGTCACCCTCCACCCCGTGCTGGCTATCTATGGGTTTAAGGTTTTTTGTTTGTTGGCCCACATCCTAAATGGCTGGCTGGTCTGGAAGATTTTGCCCTCGAATATACGGGGTAAGGTGGCGATCGCCTATCTCCTGGCTCCAGTTCTGTTGATGGAACAGGTAGGGTCAGCCCACGTGGATGTGTTTGTCTCCACCAGCATTTTGCTGACGGCTCTCTGCCTATTTAAGGGTCTCTATAGCAGAGCCTTTCTCCCCATCTGGGGCGGATTTCTGACCAAAACCATTCCAGTGATCTGGCTACCTCTGTTACTTTGCTTTCTGGTACGGAAACGCCGCTGGGTCAATCTGCTCCTGGGGTTCCTGGCTTCCATTGCGATCGCGATCAGCCTCTGGAAAACCGTTCTCCCCAATCTGGCAGCCTGGAGCAGTTTATTAAATCCTGGTGTGGTCGGCCAGTACCAATCTTCCCTGCCTGCCCTGCTGCGAGCGGGACTGGAAACCTTCAAAGCCCTCGCTCTGGCAGCCCCTTCCCCAGCGGCACAAAAGTATTGGCTGCTGCAATTCTCCCGCTATCTCCTGGTGGGCTTTGCGGCGTTTTATGCGTGGGTGGTGTTGCAGATATTCCGCAGATCCGCCTATTCTGCAATGACTTTATTAGAGGATATGGGATGGGTGGCACTGGTCTTAATGCTGTATGCCACCTCCTGGCTGATGCCCTGGTATGTGTCGATTCTTTATGCGATCGCGGCTGTTCTACCCAGTGCCTGGTTGTTTGGATTAACCGTGCTGATGTTTGGTGTCTCCAGTAGTGCCATGTACTGGCTTGTGGGAGATGCCGGACTGCAAAGCCTGGTGGCGATCGGCCTGCCAACCTTCACAATGCTAGCGGGTGCCTGGATCTTGAGGGGAGAGAGGGAACCGGGAACCGGGGAAGAGTTGAGAGTTGAGGGTTGAGAATTGAGAATTGAGAGTTAAGAGTAAAACTTTTTACCCCGAACTCATCCACCTCTTTCCCCATTTCCCCGCCACTTACCTGCCAGCAGGCGGGTTCGAGTTTTGCTGATCTGTCGTCGAGGCTGGACGACTGCCTGTGTTGCGGACGTTCATGATCTTGCTGAGCAAGTCAAACCAGAAGGGGGCACCCATAGAGATTGCCAACCCACTAATGAGCCAACCCATCGCCATTCGAGGAATGCTCCAGGGTCTTTTCAGTGCAACCTCACTCACAATGGCAATCGGATGAGGAGGTTCAGCAGAGAGCTTCTGACCTGGGTGTGACTGGGGTAGGCAGTCTCTGTAAAATTGTTGCCACTCCTGAATGTTGGCAGTTACTACTCCAGTTTGATCAAAGGAGGGATTGGCCCCCTCAGTAGCAGGGGGGGAGGGTCTGGGCTGAGGTAGTGTAGTCGCAGAATTATCAGGGGGCGTTGCAGTAGCACTGCTCACTGGATTAGCCGCAGCAGGGTTAGATGTAGCCGTCTGCGCTTGAGGAATGCTACATCCAAACTGTTGTCTCAGGTTGGTTGGAGTCCATTGGATAGGTAAGGCAACCTGTTCCAGCACAGGAGCGGTTTTCTGCACCAGAGCTTTTAAATCGGGAGAATTGTTCCCCTGAGACACTCCGGCAGATGATTGGGTGACTCCTCCTGCATTTTGCGTAATCACCTGTCGTAAATCTTCATCGACTGACAGCCGAGACATGATGTGAAAGGTATCAATGTTGATGATCAGAGCTATCAGGATACCGATGACGATCGCGACCAATCTGGCATTCCGTTTGTAAACCCCAGAGGCCCGACTCATGGAGCGATCGAACCAGACAGACACTTCTTCCCTCAACTGATCCAGTTGCCTTTCCGTTTCCTGTACTTTGACGTAAGCACGTCGAGCCAGAATCGCAAGGCTTTGCTTAACCTGGGGGGGCACCCGGCTTAAAAAGTCTTGAATCTGATCATAGGTTTGATAGTTCTTGTAAATCTTGCGTTGATCCAAAGACAGGGTATTCAGGGCCGTGTTGATACACATCTGGCGCTCTTCATTAAACAGCTTGCTGAGGGAATGTTTGACATCAGCGATGAGGGTGGCATCATCCAGATCCTGCCACCGTTTCACAAACGATCGCTTCAGTTCCGCTGGAGAAAAGCGGTTTGGATCCCGAATCGGGTGAGCGAGTACATGATAATCGTAAGTATCTTTGTCTGAGCTAAACAGCCGTCCCAAATCGTTTAATGCTGAGGCAGTCCCTCCGTTTTGCAGTTGGTCAGCAATATTTTGGATGACTTTCAAAATAATTTGCTGGTATTGTTTCCACCCTTGATCCTGGCAAGTCTGCCGATAAATTTCCTGTTCCTTGGGAGTTAGGGTTCTTAAAACTTCTTCTACCTCAGTTTGATACTGGTCGCTGAACAAATCCTCTATGGTAATGGGTTGGGCGATCGCAGAAGCAGCGGGCATACTGGTCATTCCGAAAGCCAGAGAGTCGGTTTGGCCTGAATTAGCCGCATTTCTAGTTCTGGCTAACTCATTCACTTTTGAGGCGATCGTTTCCCAAACAGGTCTAATTGTTGTTGCTTTGCTACTGGCTTCATAAGCCGCCCTGGCATCTTGGAATGCACGTTCAATCTCTTCATAGGTCATACTGCTGCGGTCAAATACTTCCGCAATTTCCAGCAGATTGGGTCTTAACTTGCCAGAAGCGATCGCCCGCGCACTGTTTTCGCCGAAAGTGCTGGTATCCAGAGCTTTCAAACGCTTGTGGAAGTAATCCAGTTGTTTCCTTTCAAAATCTTGTTGGGACTTGGCTGCAGCACCAGTCGCTATTTGGGGATCTGCCGCTGGAATCTTTTCTCCCACCTGGCTAATAAATAGCTTTAACCCCTCCTGCATCCGCTCAACACAAGTCCGGATATTGACCTGACCCGCTTTGAAATCCATCAGCAGATCGTCATATTCCTCTACCAAGGCGACAAAGTCGGGATTGCGATCATCCAGAGTCAGAATAGCATTGGCCGTTTCTCCTATAGTCTGAGGAGCTTCAGCTAAGGCTCTTGCTTTTTCTGCCAGAACGCGGATCCCGCCCTTTTCCCAGTTATCTTTCTGCTCAAACTCCTGAGCGGAAGGAATGTGGATGGTACGTTTTACAGTATCTGTGTCTGGATCTGCGGTTTCTTCAACCGTGTATAACCCCACGATGCGCCCGATAAATTTTTCCAGCCGGATTTCGGTTAACTTGTCAATCAAGAAAGCTATTCCCACCTGATCTAACAGGCTTGTGGCAAACGTTTCTGATGAAATATAAGAGGGGGCAGTTGTATTGTCTCCAAAAATTTTAATTTTTCCGTAAAAAAGCTGATAAACGGCCTGTCCTAAGCGCCCAATGAATCCCCTGGAACTTTGGTTAATGTTTTTAATTAATGGGTCGTTGTAGATAGCTTCGACAAAGCCCGCCACCTGATCGCTGTCTTGAGTGCCGTATCCCCCAGCTATCAGGTTTTGAATTGAGTCTTTCAGGTGCTTGGCCCGCCACTGCAAGAGCGCCGCCAGCAGTTCTTGAATTTCAGATGCCAGCAAACTTGCGATCAGAAAAATGAACATCAGCCCGATCGCAATATCCAGAATGACAGGTAGATTCATACAGCGTTGCCTCAGTGATGAACTGCACCCTACTCAATGCCGTCGCTTCCCCGGTCTGTTGTCTAATTTTCACCAAGACACCAGACTAATTTTCACCGGAAGCATTTGGTACTATAGAGTGCTCTGTATCCAAAACTGCGGCCAGCTTCATAAATTTAAACCAAATTGTTTAGTTGGTGGTAGAGCCGTTCCGGCGGAATGGCTCTACCAGGGTTAAAAGGGAATGTCGTCCAGATTAGATTCAGAGATAGGATTGGCTGCCGGGGCCGCAAAGGTGGAAACTGGAGACTTTGCTTTGGGAGAACCATTGGTACGAGGAGCGGGCGTTCCCTGATACCGTTGAGCAGATGGGGGACCGACTACAGGTGTTTCGCTGGCAGCCGTAGCGGCAGTCCAGGTAGTGTTCCCTGGCAGGCGATGGAATCGTTGAGCCGTTAACTCAGCCCGCTTTTCTTTAAAACCTTCGGGACGCTCGATCGTATTCATGTTCAGGCGACCTTCAATGATTACGCGATCGCCTTCGTGGTAGTTGGCTTGAATTTCCTGTGCCAAATTGCCCCAACCAATCACTTTCAGGGTGGCAGGCGGATCTTCAGGACGAGAGCCAGGAAACTGCACCATCATTTCGGCGATCGGGGTTTGGGTGTCAGAGGTGTAGCGGAGTTCAGGATTTTGAATAATCTCTGCCATGAGGATGCAGTGGTTCATAAGGCAAACTCCTAAAGGAGCAAAATAGTACAAATGAATTAAATTTCTGGTCTGGAATAGATTCTAACAGTGAATTATTGATCGTGAGTAACCCTAGAACGAAGTTTCTGCATAAATGGCGTTTTCGGTTCTGGCTTCTTCTTGATCGACAAATTCTTGCACCCGGATGCGGTATTCTCGCAAGGTTTCATCCACCCAGCCGCGATCGCTACTGTTGGCAAAAATATGTACCAGGGGTTCTCCGGCATCAGGTAGAATCAGCACCCAGCCGTCGTGTTGATAGCTGAAGATTTTCACTCCATCCACCAGTTCCAGACACTCCACGGGATGGGTTTCTACCAATCGCCGCATCAATGCCCCTTTCGCCGCCCAGGGACAGCGAACGGTATAGGTTTGGTAACTGACACGCGGCAGTTCAGCCCGGATCTGGCCCAGGGTGCGTTCCTGAATGGTGAGTAACTCAATAATCTTGCCGATACAGAACATGGCATCAAAGCCAGGATGGAGATGGGGAAAAATGAAGCCCATATCGCCGCTGCCACCTAGCACCACATTAGGACTGGTCTGACAGGCTTCCATCAGCGCGGTTGGATTAGCTTTGGTACGAACAACACGACCATCATGACGACGGGCAATCTGTTCCACAGCACTGGAGGCATGAACGGGGACGACTACCGTACCTCTGGGACTTTGAGCCAGCATAATCTCGGCCATCAATGCCGTCAGCATCTCCCCTCGAATCGGACTACCGGCTTCATCCACTAGCATCAGTTGTTCACCATTGGCGTAGACCTGAACCCCAAAGGTGGCTTTCAGCGCTTCTACCACCTGACCCAACTGGCTCAGGAGCACTTCCCGATCAGTACTGCTAGGCACCATTTGATTCAGGCTGGCATTCAGAACTACGGCATCACAGCCAAACTTTGCCAGAATCTGCGGCAACACGGCTCCAGAAACCGCGTAGACATAATCAATCACCACTTTGGAACTGCTGTGGCGAATGGCTTTCACGTTCAGATGTCGTTCAAAGTTGATGCCATAGATGTCAATGACCTGATTCGCGTAGGCCATTGTGCCAATCTCGTGTATCTGAGCGCGGCGGAAGTCTTCTTTAAAGTAGGCTCCCTCAATTTTCTTTTCCCGTGCTTTGGAAATGTTGATGCCTTTATGGTCGAAAAATTCAATCAGAATATGGTCGGCTCGATCGGGATGCACCCGGACATGAATACCTCCGGCAATCGAGAGGGAGGGCACGATCGATCGGGCAACGGGAATAGCAGTCGCCTCCAGGTTTTGAATATTCACGCCAACCGACATCAACCCGGCAATCAGCGATCGCGACACCATCTGAGAAATGGTCCGCTGATCACGGGAAACGGTGACATGGGAACCGGGCTTCAATGTGGAACCGTAGGCTGCTCCCAACTTGACGGCAAATTCCGGAGTAATGTCGATATTGGCCAGTCCCGATACGCCCCGTTGACCAAACAAATTCCGGTGAGCGGTCTGTCCCCAGATGAGATTGATATTCAGAATGGCACCCGGTTCCACTTTCTTGTTGGGCCAGACTCGCACCGATGGACTGACCTGGGCCTCTTCCCCGATTGTTGATAGCGGTCCCACCACTGCTCCTTCCAGCACGTGAGCGCGGCGATCGACGCGGGTACCTCTAGCAATCACACAGGCCCGGAGATGGGCTTCTTCTCCAATGATGGCGCCATTCCAGATGATCGGACGCTTCAGGTTGGCATCGGCTCCGACTGTGACGTTATCTCCCAGCACCGTGCCACCATCGATTTGTACTCGTGGGCCAATGCGACAATTGCTGCCAATCAATACGGGCGGCTCAATCCGGACAGAGGGGTCGATGTAGGTGTTCTGACCTTTCCAGATGCCAGGAGACAATTCTTCGTAAGCAAAGTCCAGTTTGACTTTGCGGTACAGACCATCGTAGTGCGCTTCCCGGTAGACATCTAAATGTCCAACATCGCACCAGTAGCCCTCAGCAATGTAGCCATACATGGGTTCCCCTTCCGCCAGCAACTGAGGAAACAGATCCTTGGAAAAGTCAGTTTCCTGGTTCTCGGGCAGGTAATCCAGCACTTCCGGTTCCAGGATGTAAATGCCCGTATTCACTGTGTCAGAAAAAATTTCACTGCTGGAAGGTTTTTCCAGAAACCGGCTGATACGATAATTTTCATCGGTAATCACCACGCCGAATTCCAGGGGATTGGGAACACGGGTGAGAACTAAGGTGGCTTTGGACTTGTGGGCTTTGTGAAAGGCGATCGCGGCTCTTAAATCAAAATCAGTAATACTGTCACCGCTGATTACCAGAAATGTATCATCCAGCAGTTCGGCAATATTTTTGACGCAGCCCGCTGTTCCCAGAGGTTGGTCTTCTTCCACGGCATAAGTCATTTGAATCCCAAAGTCACTGCCATCCTGAAAGTAATCTCGCATCACATCCGGGAGATAGTGCAGGGTGGCAATGACCTCTTCGATGCCGTTCAACTTCAGCAGATTGATGATATGTTCTGCGATCGGGCGATTCAGCACAGGCACCATCGGCTTTGGGAGGTCGCAAGTCAGTGGTCGGAGCCGGGTTCCAGATCCTCCTGCCATCAGAACTGCTCGCATAAATCCTCATCCTTCATGGTTATCTAAAGTGGGGTGTAATTAGGAGCGGAATGGGCACCCGTGCTTTCAACCCATTGTTTATCTGAACCTGGTTTTTGCTCTAAGAGCAGAGTCAGATCTGGTCGCCAAACTTCATACCTTGTTACACTTAGGGGTGCCGTTTAACCAGTCCCTGTAAGTAGGATAGAACAGTACTCAAGAGACTTGCTTGATTCGTAGGGAAGGATTCAACAATGGAACTGTTAGGTTTTCTCGCCTTAATTATTTACGGTGGCGGAATTTGGAAATTTTGGACAGGTTTTAACCGGACGAACTTTAGCCAGGGGCGATTGTATTTAGCCTTACTGTGGCCTGTTCTGGTGTTCAATAAATCCTATCGGCAGAACTTCACGAAAGCCTTAAAAGGTTAAGCACCCATGCCTGAGAAGCGCCCAGATCCTCGCTATGCAGCATCTAACAGTGGTTTTGATGTCTTGCGCGATCGCCAGGATTGGGAAAGTCTAGTCAATGCTGTCGCTAACCGCTTTAACCGGGACTATCAGGGGATTAAACCAGAGTTGCCGGAAGAAGTGAAAGCGATGCCAATTTATCAAGAGCAGGTGTCCGGCCTGTTACAGGCCAAATTAACTGCGCCCTTCTGGCAACTGGCCAAACCACAAAAAAATCAACGCTGCCTGGATATAGGCTGTGGGGTAGGCTTTCTCATCTATGCATGGCGAGAGTGGGAAGCGTTATTTTACGGGCTGGAAATCAGCACTGTGGCGCGAGATGTATTGAATGCGCGTGGCCCTCAACTGAACTCCAAACTTTTCAAGGGGGTGGAGTTGGCAGCAGCCCACCAGATGCCCTATGAGGACAATCAGTTTGATCTGGCAATTTCCACAAATGTCAGCTGCTATTACCCGATCGCATACTGGGTAGAGGTATTAGCAGAAGCCAAGCGAGTATTAAAGCCCGGTGGTTTTTTTGTCTTTGATGTGGTAGACCCGGAACTATCTACTTCCGAAAACTGGGCGATTTTGGAGACTTATGCCGGTACAGAAGTCTTTTTAGAGCCACTGGCGAACTGGAAAGCGGCAATCCAATCAGTGGGCGGAAAAATTATGAAAACTCTTCCAGGTGAAGTATTTCAGCTTTATAAGGTAGGATTTTAGTGCCCTTTTGAGAAGGTAAATTGAGTGCCTTTCATTTATCAACGAACGGTTCAATTTCACGATACCGATGCTGCCGGAGTGGTATATTTTGCCAATCTACTGGCCATGTGTCATGAAGCCTACGAAGCATCCCTCTCGGCTTCTGGGATGGATTTGCGGCGGTTCTTTAGTCCGGCAGAGGAGGTGTATCCGATTACCCATGCGGAGGTGGACTTTTTCCGACCCCTGTTTTGTGGCGATCGCTTAACAATTCACCTCAATCCGCATCAGGTACAGTCCTCAGAATTTGAAATCCGCTACAAGGTTTACTTAAGCGATGCGCTAGAGAAGCCCGTTAGCGAAGCTATGACCTGGCATATTGCAGTAGATGCCACTACGGGTACTCGTAAGAATCTGTCACAGCCAATTATACACTGGCTGTCTCAGTACACTGATGGTCAGCCAGCGCGGGGTAATGGTCAGCCACCCAAGCCCTTAAATGGGCCTGATTAATTTTCCCCTGAGCATTACGCGGCAGAGATGCCATGGCAATCCAGTGTTTGGGATGTTTGAACTTGCTGAGCCGGGTCTGTAAGGCTGCTTTTAAGGAGTCGATCTGCAGATCCGGATCGAGTGGGCTATAGAAAGCGGTGATGGCCTGTCCCCAGTGGCGATCGCTAACTCCCATGACATATACATCCCGCACCAGTCCCGTCGCCTGAATCGCTGCCTCCACTTCGGCAGGAAAGACATTTTCTCCTCCGGTAATCATCTTGTCGCTGTTCCGACCTAACAGGTGCAGGTAGCCGTCTGCGTCCAGATAGCCGATATCGTCAGGGTAGAAGGGGGTGGGGAGTGGGGAGTGGGGAGTGGGGAGCGGGGGGTAATAGCTGAGGGCCAGGGAGTGGGAATAAATATGAATCAGGCCAGGTTGGTTGGCAGGTAGGCGATCGCCCTGGTTGTTACAAATCTGAATTTGGACATGAGGCAGTACCTGCCCCACCCCTGTTTTTCCCTGCAAAAATTCTGCTGGTTTGAGGGTGGCAACTTGGGATGCGGTTTCGGTCATGCCGTAGGTGGGAGCCAGGGGTAAGCGCAATTCACGGGCCTGGTTAAGTAATTCTGGCCAGGTGGGGGCACCGCCAAGGAGGATGGCCTTGAAGTAGGAGAGGAAAGGGGATTGGGGATTGGGGATTGGGGATTGGGGGAGAAGGGGAGAGGGGGTGGATGGAGGAGTGATGGAGTGATGGGGTGAATGAGTAGATGGTAGAGGGGTTTCAGTGAAACGTCTGTCCTGTAGGAGGCGGTGAAGCTGGGTGGGGACAAGGGAGAGGAAGAAGGTCTGCGGGTCAAAGTTGGGGAAGTGGCCGGATGCAAAGGTTTTGAAGGGGACAATAGCGAGTTGGCCGCTGGAGGTGAGCGATCTCATGATCTGCATTAAGCCGCTGACATGGTACATGGGCAAGACACAGCAGCAATTGACTTGCTCCACCTCAAAATGCTGCTGAAATCCTCTGACAGAAGCCATTAAGGTATCCCAGGTGTGGATGACAAAGCGAATTTTGCCGGAGGAACCACCAGTAGGGATGGCAATTTTAGATGCTGGAGTTTGGAGTTTAGAGTTTCTTTGATCCTTGGTTCTTGGTTCTTGGTTCTCAAGCAGTGACGAATGACGAATGACGAATGACTGATCAGAATTTTGAATTTTGAATTTTGAATTTTGAATTTCTATGGTGCCGTCCTGCCAGATTAGATCAGGCTGAACCAGTTCAAGAACCTGTTGCCATTCGGTTGCGGCCCAGTCAGGGTTACACAAGAAAAGATGGCTGGGGACGGTGCAGGCCGCGATGAAGTGAGCTAGGAATTGAACCGGATCCCGATGAACCAGCAGGATCTTGAAGGGTTCCCCCGGATCAGGCTGCGGATAGGTCAGGAGTTGTTGGATCAGGTGTTCCGTTAAAGAAAGAACTTTCTGGCTGGAATGACCGATTAACCAGTCAGCTTTAGTCTGTTGTTGTAAATAGGTCAGAGGGGTTTTCATGAGATTCATTAAACCAGTGAGCGATACCATAACCCATGGCCCGATCGCAATTTCCTAACTCTGCGGCCAGTTTCAAACCCGCCTGCTGACCAATGGCGGTTTCGAAGACGGAGGAAAACACGGCATCAATGGCATGACTTTGGCAAAACTGGCGCAGGTGGGAGGGAAATCCTGCGATCGCGGGTTTGATCACGTAAATTCCCTGCCAGCCCTGCTGATAGCAGGTCTTTAACTGTTCCAATGTGGCAACCGCTTCATCCAAGGCCAGGGGAGTAGAGTATTGGGCACTTAATGTGAGCAGGTCATTAAATTGATCGGGGGGTAAGGGTTGCTCCAGATATTCCACTGGTAAGGATTCGCAGACCTGCAGCCAGCGTTCAGCTTGCGCAATACTCAATCCGCCATTGGCATCCAACCGCAGTTGAGCATTTCTGGGAAGTTGGGCCATTAGTTCTTGAAATAGTGCCAATTCAGCTTCCAGGTCAGCGACTCCGATCTTCCACTTGAAGGTACGAGCACCCTGCTGCCAAAACTTTTGCCAGTCTGCTAACGCTGTTTTCCCTGCTGGCAACAACACACTATTGGTCATGGTACTGGTATAGCCCAGTTGCTTCTCTGCGGACTCCCTAGCCCTTGCCTCGTGTCCTGCGCCCCCTGCTTCGTACCATATTTCCTCCCACGCCGACTCAAACCCAAACTGACAGGCAGGTAAATGATTGGGAATGGCCCTAATCTGATCAAAATCAAGTAAGGCAGGCAGTTGAGAACAGAAGGTTAATGCCTCCTCTAGTGTTTCAGAGCCAAACCAGGGAACCGGGGCAATCTCTCCCCAGCCCACTCGGCCATGCACATCCGTTAATTGAATAATAATACTCTCTCGCTCTCGCCACACGCCATAGCGGGTAATCAACGGTTGCCGGAATCGGCGGCGATAAGAACGGTAGGCGAACCGGATACGCAAATCATTAGCCCCACATTGCTTCCAGCATGAATCCAACGCCCAGCATCAGCCCCGTCCAGAAGTGCAGGGCAACGGCAATAAAGCGGCAGTAGAGCAGTTTTGCGGGTTCATGGTAATGGCTGCCAATGAAACGGCAGAGCTTCACAGCATAGGGACAGCTGATAAAGACGAGCAGCGTCCAGACTGGGAAAAGTTGGGCCACAATTCCCATGACTGTAAGGCCGTAAATGGTGGCACAAATCCAGGGCAGCAGTTGAGCCGATCGCTGACTCCCCAGACGAACCACGGGCGATTTCTTACCAACAGCGGCATCATCTTCCACCTGATTGAAGTGGGAGCAGAAGAGAATCAGGCTGGTGACCAAACCAATAATCACCGAAGCCGCAAAGTTGGTGACTGACCAGGATTTCGTCTGGCTGTAGTAAACTGCTGCAAAGGCGACAGGCCCAAAGGCAAAGAAGCAGAGAAATTCTCCCCACCCCTGGTAACTCAAGCGAAACGGTGGCCCCTGGTAGATGTAACCGAGAGCACAACAGGCCAGAATTAAGCCAATTACGGTCAGGTCTTGTTGCCAGAAGGCGATCGCCCCAATCCCCATCAGCCCAGTTGCCAGACAGAAATTGCCGCTCCAGAAGATCAGGGATTTATTGCCCGTCAAGTTCACCAGGGAGTTGGCCTTGTTGACATCCACTCCCGTTTCTGAATCAAACACATCATTGCTCAGGTTTTCCCAGGCCAGGATGAGGATCGCGGAAATCAGGAAAGTGGCAAAGATCGCCAGGTGAAGCACACCGGTTTCCGCATAGGCGATCGCTGTTCCCACCCAGATCGGCATAATTGCCACGCTGTACATGGGGGGTTTAATCGCCGCCAGCCAGAGTTTCTTTTTTGCAGGATCAGCAGTTCTGGTGACCATTTTTAGACGTTGTCAAAGGGGCACAATTCGGCTTAAAGTTGCCTCATCATTCTACGATCCAGCGGTTCACAAACTTGCAAGAGAGGCCGAGTCTTCAAATTTTGAAATAAACCTCGTCCCCATCCAGAACTGTAGTTTTTTGCTCTTTTCACGCAAGTTGGAGAACCCCAGGAGTTATTAAAGTTGTGTTAGTTTTTAATACATGCCAGTCACTTTGTATTGCGATCAACTTTTTCATACCTCCAGAAATTTATATCAATTTCTTTCAAATTGTCAGCAAATTTCTGTTGAAAAAAACACCTCTCAAATTGTCAGTATTTCTCTAGAAATTGCTGCAATCGATCCTCTGGTTGTCTTACATGAAATTGCTCAACCTGATCAGTTAAGCTTCTATTTTGAGAAACAGGATACGATCGCAGAAAGTGTCTTTAAGATGCCAGGGGGAGCGATCGCTGCTATCGATTCCGTAGCTCAACTACAAGTGGAAGGACGCGATCGTTTTAGCCAGGTGAAAGCCTTTATCCAATCAACACTGGCTGACACAATCGTGGCTGGCAAAACTAACTTACCCTTCTCCGGCCCCCACTTCTTTTGTAGTTTTGCTTTCGCAGATCACTGCCATAGCCACGACTCCCCAGGCTTTCCAGCCGCAACCGTGTTTCTTCCTCGCTGGCAGGTTTCCTGTTCCGAAAATGGCTGTGTCATCGTCGCCAACTTATTACTTGATCCAGCTACTGCTTTAGAGCGCACCGTCGATACTCTCTGGCAAAACCTTCAAACCATTCGCTCCCTACAGGATGAATTGATCAGTCCAACAATTCAGCAACCAGAATTTTTGCAGCATCAGGATATAACCCCCACAGAAACCTTCAAGCAAGCGGTTCAGTTTGCTTTAGAGTCCATTCAAACCCAGCAATTTAATAAAATTGTCCTGGCTCATGCCATAGAAATGATTTCGCCTCTGGTGTTCAACCCGATTTCTTCCCTGAACAACCTGCGGCAGTTGTACCCCGATTGTTATGTCTTTTCTGCCTGCAATGGACTCGGCCAATATTTCCTGGGAGCCAGTCCGGAGCGGCTTGTCTGTCTACAAAATCATCTGTTAGTGACCGATGCTCTGGCAGGGACTGCACCACGCGGCAAAACAACGCGGGACGATGCCAGACTTGCCAGCAGCCTGTTAACTAATCCCAAAGAAATGCATGAGCATCAGGTGGTGATTGATTTCTTGAGCAGTCAGCTAACTCAGTTAGGCCTATCTCCCGAACGATTTCCCCTCCGCCTGCGCCAACTACCAAACATTCAGCATCTGCACACCCCCATTCGCGCCCTGGTTCCCTCCCGGGTTCATTTACTGGATGTGGTGGCGGCTCTTCATCCCACTCCAGCGGTGGCCGGACTGCCGCGAGAAATCACCTGCGCTCAGATCGATCGCCTAGAGCCGTTTGCCCGATCGCTTTATGCAGGCCCGATCGGCTGGGTAAATTACAAAGGCGACGGGGAATTTGCGGTAGGCATTCGCTCTGCCCTGGTGGAAGGGGGCCGTGCCCGTCTATTTGCAGGTGCCGGCATCGTCCAGGGATCAGATCCGGAGCGGGAACTGGCCGAGGTGCAATTGAAGCTACAGGTGTTGAGGGCAGCTTTGGTGTAAGTTCGTCGCAAGATGGCGGTAAAGATGGTTCAGCAAGCCGTCTGTACGGGATAGTGGGATGATGGGAAGGGTTGGGTGGATGGCCGTTGTGTGAGCCTCAATATCCTTCCTGTCTAGCAGGATTGTTCCCTTGTATGACGACGATCGACTTTACGAATACCAATCTGCTCTGGACTTCGATCCTGGCAGAAACTTTATACCGACTGGGGTTGACGATTGCCATTATCTGCCCAGGATCTCGCTCCGCGCCGCTAACGGTAGCCTTTGCTAATCACCCTGAGATCGAAGCCATTCCCATCCTGGATGAGCGATCGGCGGCTTTTTTTGCCTTAGGTCTGGCGCGTCAGCGGCATGTTCCAGTGGCGCTGGTCTGCACCTCTGGAACCGCTGGGGCAAACTTTTTTCCAGCCGTGATTGAAGCCAGAGAAAGTCAGGTGCCTTTGCTGGTGATTACTGCCGATCGTCCTCCAGAACTGCGGGATTGTAATGCCGGGCAGGCGATCAATCAGAATTATCTCTACGGCTCCTTCCCCAACTGGTACACCGAACTGGCCCTACCCTCTCTGGACAACAAGATGCTCCAGTACCTGCGCCAAACCCTGATCCACGCCTGGGAACAAACCCTTTATCCGGTTGCTGGCCCTGTCCATCTTAACCAAGCCTTCCGGGAACCCCTCGCCCCCCTCCCCGAACCTCAAGCCCAGGCCCAATCCCTCTCCTTTAACCCCACCCACTTCTTCGCTTCCCTCCCTCTCCCTCGCACAGATGTTTTGTCGAAACGTCCTTCCCCCCCCTCCCCTCCTCCCCTCCTCCCCCTCTCCACCTGGCACTCCTGCCAACAGGGCTTAATTATCGCAGGCCCATCCCAACCCGCAAATCCAGAGGCTTATTGTAAGGCGATCGCCCAGCTTTCCCAATCCCTTAACTACCCGGTGCTGGCCGAAGGTTTATCTCCCCTGCGAAACTACGCCGACCTCAACCCCCATCTGATCACGACCTATGATGTGATCCTGCGAAATGCTGGTCTGGCAGAAAAACTATCGCCAGAGGTAGTCATTCGGATTGGGGAAATGCCTACCAGCAAACAGTTACGCACCTGGCTGGAAAAAACTCAACCCCGCCAATGGATCATCGCCCCTAGTGGCCGTAATCTGGATCCCTTGCACGGTGCAACGACCCACCTGCATCTCACCCTTGATGATCTGGTCTCCCGGTTAGAGCAACCCCCTACAGTCAATCCCTATACTGAAGCCTGGTGTACCGCAGACGCCCTCGTGAGGGAAGCGATCGACCAGGTTATGAGCAACACCAGCGATTTGTTTGAAGGCAAAGTCGCCTGGTTGCTGTCCAAAATCCTGCCTCCTGATACGCCCCTATTTATCAGCAGCAGTATGCCCGTCCGGGATGTGGAGTTTTTCTGGAGTCCTAACAATTCTCGCGCCAAACCCTTTTTTAACCGGGGTGCAAATGGCATTGATGGCAGCCTTTCCACAGCGTTAGGGATCGCTCACCACCAACCTCCCAGCGTTATGCTGACGGGTGATTTGGCTCTATTACATGACACCAACGGGTTTCTGCTCAGAACTGCGTTTCACGGACATCTCACCATCTTGCTGATTAATAACCAGGGAGGTGGCATTTTTGAGATGCTGCCGATCGCCGCCTTTGATCCCCCCTTTGAAACCTTCTTTGCCACGCCCCAAGTAGTTGATTTCGGGACGCTCTGCGCCGCTTATGGAGTGGAGCATGAAAGGATTCAGGATTGGAGTCAGTTGGCCCAACGGTTAAATCCCTTACCAGATTCCGGTATGCGAGTATTGGAAATTTGTACCGATCGCAAGGCAGATGCCCAATGGCGGCAAAATAATTTAGGAACATTCGCTGCAAACATTGCCCTATATCCCTATGCACGTTGACTGGCAAGTTGCCAAAACCTACGAAGACATCCTGTATCACAAGGCCGATGGCATGGCCAAAATCACGATTAACCGTCCCCACAAACGCAATGCCTTTCGCCCGGAGACAGTCTTTGAACTGTATGACGCTTTTTCCAATGCCCGCGAAGATCCCCGGATTGGAGTGGTACTGTTTACCGGGGCAGGCCCCCATACGGATGGCAAATATGCCTTTTGTGCGGGTGGAGATCAGAGTGTGCGAGGGCAGGCCGGATACATTGACGCTCAGGGAGTGCCTCGCCTGAATGTGCTGGATTTACAGAAGTTAATCCGCTCTATGCCCAAAGTGGTGATTGCCCTGGTCGCTGGCTATGCGATCGGCGGTGGTCATGTCTTACATATTCTTTGCGACTTGACGATCGCTGCAGACAATGCCATCTTTGGTCAGACTGGCCCCAAGGTCGGCAGTTTCGACGGGGGCTTTGGCTCCAGTTACCTGGCTCGCATTGTTGGTCAGAAAAAAGCCCGCGAAATCTGGTATCTCTGCCGCCAGTACAATGCTCAACAGGCACTGGAAATGGGTCTTGTGAATTGCGTGGTGCCCGTCGAGCAGCTAGAAGCTGAAGGCATTCAATGGGCACAGGAAATCCTGGAGAAAAGCCCAATCGCCATTCGCTGCCTGAAAGCCGCCTTTAATGCCGATTGCGATGGTCAGGCGGGATTGCAGGAGCTGGCCGGAAATGCCACGCTGCTGTATTACATGACCGAAGAAGGCTGTGAAGGAAAACAAGCCTTTCTGGAGAAGCGATCGCCCGATTTCCGGCAATATCCCTGGTTGCCGTAGAGGAAGTTTTAAGTTTTAAGTTAGGAGTTCAACTTAAAACTTAAAATTTTTCTCATGCCTCAAGCATGGTGACTGGCCACCCAGCTTTTCTGTAAAGCTCACTACGATCCCACTACAATCACTGGAACTGACTGGGCTATTTCGGTTAGTTCTTCCGTAGTCGCCTCATCTGTATGAGCCATGATCGCTTCTTGCAGTTCCAGTACTTTTTGTGGCCAGAGCATCATATCGCCAAAATCTTTCCAGGTAGAAACAAAGGGTGAAGCAACCAAATTGCACGCCTCCCATTGACTTTTTACACCCACGTTTAATTTATTACAGTGTCCCCCACGTCGGCCCTGAGGAGTGTAGTACCGACAGTGACGACAGAGAAAGGTGGAAGAAGAAGTATGATTCATAGATGTTTCTCTTAAAAGGAGGAAGACTACTGATCTCCATTGTCAGACAAGAGCATTTGAGTCACTTTGTCACACTAATTCCTAGAGCCACAGCCCCGCTTAACTTTGTGGGGATCATTGTTAAAATTCGAGTTTTAGATTGTCTTCAGATTCTTGAAAACAGATAGGAAGTTTCCTTGAAAGTAAGCTGAAATTATCACCTACGGCCAATCTATACCTGAGGTGGGATTAAGAAAGGGTGGCAGATCTGCTCTTTCAAAAATGCTGATTTTCCAGCGATTTTAACTGCCCAATTTTTGCTCTGATATCCGTACTTTCTTTTAGATTTGGATCAATAAACAAAAACTACTCGGTGAGTCTTTAAGCAAATCTGAGCAGTTCTGAGTAAATATCTGTAAAGAACGAATCACTCCGTATTCCCATCAATTTTTACTACCAATGTTTTGCTGCACAGACTGCACACCGCTGCCAACGGGCGAGTTCTCCTGGCGGTGTAGGACAGTGGCAGTGTGGACACAAAGGCAGGTCTTTTGACCGCGATCGCATCCTAGCCGCCCAGGTTTGAAAGGCCATTACTGGATCCATCGGGGAGTCGTGTGATTCCGGATGGTGCGATCGCTGACTTTCCTGGCTGTTGGACGATCTGAGTAGCCGACTGGGATGCTCCCGCCAGAGTGCCGTTTGCTGCTCATCCCCTGGAAAGGAAGCCAAAGACGCTACTTCATGCCATTGGGCTGTCGAAAACCGGATGTCTTTAATGGAAAAAGGCAGTGCTGTATTTAACTTTTCTAAAATTCGCTGACGTTCAAAAACCAGATTTTGTGCCCAGGCAGCACTCGAAGTAGCCACCTTTAAAATTCCTCGCTGTATGTTGTAAGGCCGTGTCTGGGCCGCCACAACACTGCCCACGACCTCACCCCAGCACCCCTGCACCTGTGCTAAACGATGGGCATCCTGTCGCTTGTATTGTCCTTCCAAATTGCCTAAAACTCGGTTCAAAGGTTGCAGAGACATGGTGTTAGAGGGGATTTAACCGAAAAAACTAATTCATTAATGCGTAAAGAAGTGTATAACTTTGGCTCTACATCTACTCAAACCAGAACAAATTGGAAATACTGTACGGGATTTCGCTAATGTTTTGGCAAATTAAACTATATTTAGCGTGATATACCTCATTCTATGTGTTGCTTCCTCTATGTTTAGAAGATTCTTTTTAGAAGACTAGATAGACCCAGGTACTTCAAGCAAGAAGTTGGTTAGGAGTTCTAGTTATGCATCCATCTTCCACCCTCTATTCTTCCCCTCAAGCCCCTCAGTCTGACAGTTTACATCCCGTGCTCAAGGATGCTCTGGGTAGCCTGGATGTGCAATTAGAGGAAGAGTTAACTCGCTATCGACGGCTGAGAGTACTGGGTAAATCCGGGTATAGCCCTCGTCAGACTACTTCTAAAGGAACGGCGAGCGTGCAACCATCACCTGCGATCGCTCCAGTGACAAACCATTCTCCTATCCCTTCCCAGTCTCCAGAGGCAGGAACCGCAACCAGGACGGAAGTTGAAGCAGCATCCGTGGAAGTCACATCAACCAACCCTGCAGACTCTCAATCCCATTGGGAATTACAGGAGCTGGCGAAACGCTATGCAGCCCAGATTCATCAGGAAGCTGAATTAGCTGCTGCTACCGATGGCCCCAATGACTATCTGGAATCATCTGAAGAATTGCTCAGAAGTTTGGCGGAGGAAGAAGCCAGCGTTCAAGCAGAAGAAAGCTTTTTGAAGAGCTTATCTACTCCTCTGGGAATTGGCTCGATGCTGCTGCTGCTGGTTTCCAGTGCCATGTTTGGGTTTGTGATTATGAACCCCTCCAGCATGACTCACTGGTTTAGTCAGCAAAAGCCTGAAGTGGCAACCAATTCACTGACCCCTGCAAATCCCAGTTCTACGGCTCCTGCAGAGGCTCTGAATTCCTCCGATGTGCCTCAGCCGAACCTGGCGAACCAGGAATTTCCAGATTTGAATCTGTCTACGCTGGCATCGCTTCCGGTCGATCGCACTTCCACCCCTAAACCTGGAAAACTTCCTGGAAAGCCAGCGATCGCTCCCGGCGAAGATGCTAAGAAAGCCAACCTGGGCATTTCTGGTAAGTCCACTCTAACAACTGCGACTCAACCCCGCCCTGTTAAGCCTGCCGTACCTGCTGCTCCTCAAGCCCCTTCATCCACTCCAGAGTCTGCGGCTCCACCTGTTGAGGTTCCCTCCCCCCGTCGGCTGGCTCCTACCACAGGCTACAATCCCTCCCCTGCATCGATCTACCGTGCTCCCGCCCCTCCAGTGCAACCCTACAATCCCGCCCCTTCTGCCCGCTCCTATTCTGCTCCTGCAGCCAAACCGGTTCGCCCCCATGGCTCTACTCCCAAACCTGCAGCCTCTGGAAAACCTGCCAGCACTCCTCAAACCTCCAAATCTGCCCCACCTACACCTTCTCTTCCAGCGCTGAAACTCAATCCTGATCCCACTCTGGACAGATCAATCTCTCCCACTCCAAGCAATAGTTATGCTCCCAGTCCCTCTCCTGCGGTCAGTTCTTCACCTGCAGCGGCTGCTCCTTATAGATATAAAGTCGTGACCCCGTACAGCAGCGATCGTGCTCTGGAAAAAGCCCGTGAACAGGTTCCCGATGCCTATTTACAGAACTATTCTGATGGAGCTAAAGTCCAGCTTGGGGCTTATGACAATGAATCGACGGCCCAAAAGCGTGCTGAAGAATTACGTCAACAAGGCATCCCAGCCGAAGTATACAAGCCCTGAGGAGTAAGCTCTGAATTAGAAAGGTAGGGTAGTATTTAGAAGAGTTCTTTTTGACTCTTCCAAAAACTACCCTACGTCATTTTCTGGAGATCGCTATGGGATTGTTTGACCGAATCTGGCGAGCGATTCGAGCCAACCTGAATAGTCTGGTCAGTCAGGCTGAAGATCCAGAAAAGATTCTGGAGCAGGCGGTGCTGGATATGCAGGAAGAATTGATTCAACTGCGGCAGGCTGTGGCTCAGGCGATCGCAACTCAAAAACGCACTGAACGACAGTATTCTCAAGCAATTTTGACAGCGGATGAGTGGTACAGGCGGGCACAAATGGCCCTGGAGAAAGGAGATGAAACCCTGGCGCGGGAAGCCTTAACTCGTCGCAAGTCCTACCAGGAAACAGCCAACACGATGAAAACTCAGTTGGATCAGCAAGACGTTGTAGTGAGCCAACTGAAACAGAATATGGTGAAGTTAGAAAGCAAGATATCTGAGGCAAAGACAAAAAAAGATTTGTATATTGCCCGTGCTCGTTCCGCCAAGGCTTCTCAGCAGATTAATGATATGTTAGGGCAAGTCGGTACAGGTAGCGCTATGGCCGCTTTCGAGCGGATGGAAGAGAAGGTACTGCAAATGGAAGCCCAGGCAGAAGCGGTTGCAGAACTGGGTGTTGATGATCTAGAGCGGCGGTTTGAGCAACTGGGTAAAGCCGATGACATTGAATCAGAACTGGCCGCCATGAAATCCCATCAAGAATTGCCAGGAAGCACTCAGTCGGGCCAACTTCCAGCCAGCCCAACAATGCCTGAAACCGACCCCGAACTGGAGCAAATCCGACAACAACTCCGGCAATCGTCATGACCCAATCATCTTATACTGAGCCATCGGGATAGAAAAACGGCCCATTATTTGAAGTTCCTACTTTTGCATCTGACACTAGTAGCCAACACCCCTGGTATCTTAGTAAATTGTTAAGCGTAAATTGTTAAGCGCCACTGCCAGATTAACGGCAATTTCATTATGAGGCAGAGTTCTCCCGTCATTGCCTAAACGTGCCCACTCATATATTGGAGCCTTAGTTTACTGGGTTATCAATAGCACGATCTATTTTATTTGGCTCTTCAGGTAGGAAAGAGTCCTGGGACAACCTAAGGATGGGACTGACCTTCAGAATACCTTCTGTCAGACGCGATCGCGGATCTGCCAAACGTTGAATTTCTTGTTCAAATTGTTCTCGCCCGACTCTGAAAAAATCATCAGCATTCGTCGGGGAGTTAAAGTCGCGCGAAAGCCGTTGCAATGCATAGGAGGGCGTAAAGTAAACACGCATCTGAGGGGTAGGTACCGGGGGCTGAGCGATCGCTGCAGGCATCCAAACACCAGAAAGCAGCCAACCAGCCAGTACCGGGGGAACACCAGTAAAGCGACGATAAACCCGGAGCATCAGTAACCTACCCTGCGTTTCGCAATCCAAAATCCAAAATCCAAAACCCAAAATCTTCTTACTTCCAGAGTAAGGCGGTTTTTGGGGTTCCCTGGGTAATAGGATTGAGGAATACGCCACCTTGCTGTCGCCTATGTTGCCAGTCATTTATTCGGATGAGTTTTTGCTGCACGAAACCGGGTATTTTCATCCTGAGCGTCCCGAACGGTTAACAGCAATCAGAAATGCTTTGTTAGCGTGTCCCTGGGCTGATCTCCTGAGTTGGCACAAACCAACTCCCGTAGAAAAGCGGTCCGTACTAGCCGAGATTGAACAGGTTCATTCGCCTCACTACATTGATGTCGTTCGGCAAATTGCGAATCGCGGTGGTGGCTATCTGGATGCGGATACTCCCGTTTCCCCGCGCAGCTATGAAGTTGCATTACTGGCCGTTAGTGCCTGGTTGGATGGAGTTGATTACGTCCTGAACACGAGAGAGCCTGCGTTTGTCCTGGCCCGTCCACCCGGCCATCATGCCGTTCGGGATCGGGGCATGGGCTTTTGTTTGTTCTCCAATGCGGCGATCGCTGCCTTCTACGCCTTGAAGCAACCGAACGTCAAGCAAGTCGCCATTCTGGACTGGGATGTGCATCACGGGAATGGGACACAGGCGATCGTCGAAACTCACCCCAACATTGCCTATTGTTCATTGCATGAATTCCCCCAATACCCTGGTACCGGAGCCGCATCCGAACAGGGCTTTTACCAGAATGTGCTGAATGTACCCATCAAATCGGGGAGTACGATCGCGATTTACAAAGCCGCTTTTGAG
Organism: Leptodesmis sp.; assembly: GCF_052746595.1. Classification (NCBI taxonomy): domain Bacteria; kingdom Bacillati; phylum Cyanobacteriota; class Cyanophyceae; order Leptolyngbyales; family Leptolyngbyaceae; genus Leptodesmis; species Leptodesmis sp. Next base: position 8,841 of record NZ_JBRAGO010000010.1, on the reverse strand, counting down.
CAGCAAATCATTCCCTTTCTGACTAACTTTCAGCCCGATTTACTAATTATCAGCGCAGGCTATGATGCTAATTCAGACGATCCTTTAGCAGGCATTTCCTTACAGCCTCAAGACTATGGAACGCTCACAACCTATTGCTTACAAATCACTCACCAAATTCTGTTTGGTTTAGAAGGCGGTTATGACCTGAATGCATTGGCTCAGTCCGTTTTAGCGACCATTTCAGCCTGTATTAGCGTGAGTTGCTAGTTAGCCAACAGCCGTTCGCAGGTATAGGCCCAAATCAAACTGGAGACCTTGAACAGAAAGTCTTCAACTGACTCTGTTCGCTCATTGTTCAGCTACTTTCAGTGTTTGCGCCCGATTAACCAGCAACCAGTCTTCTGCCATCCCTAAAACCTGAACGGAGGGTAAAGCGAGTCGTTTCAGTGTGGCCTGATCTGTTAGTAGATAGGGATAAGGTTTTTGTGACCAACGATCCGGAATTTGCTTTTCTGCGATCGGGGTAACCTGCCGATCGCTATAGAAATTCAGCGAGGGCCGTCCATCCGGATAGGAAGTAAGTACCACTGCTCCGGGAGGAGTGTTTTGCTGAATCAGGGCCGCTACAGGCTTTACCGGGTAGCTTTCCTGAAGTTCCCATAACCAGTAGGGAGACACCATCAACAACAGTAGTGACACATAACATCCCCAGATCAGCACCAGAATGAATTGGGAATCCTGGCGGATGACCAGCATCGTCGTCACGGTCAGGGTAACTGCGATCGCGGTCACAATAATGTCTAATATCGGTTGTGGGAATGGCCCCACAGGACTGAAAACAAGGCACAGGATCCAGCCCACCATTGCCAATCCACCCAGCGCCATGATCCACGATCGCGGAAATTTCCCTTGAGCAATGGGACGAATGCCAATGACATCTTTAGGGTTCCAGATAGTTGCCAGCATTGCGCCGGTCACCAACGCCAACACTGGATAGAGCGGCATGATGTACCAGGGAAGTTTGGTTTGCATCAAGGAAATGACGAGCAGATAGACCGCTGACCACAGCAGTACCAGTTTGGCCCAGCCTAACTCTCGGTTTTTCCAGGCCAGCCAGAACCCCTGCGGCAAAAATATAAGCCAGGGCAAGGTATATTTCAGAATTTCCCAGAGGTAATACCAGACAGCTCCTTGATTTCCCTCGACGGGCTTCCAGAGCCGACTGAAGGATTGGTCTACCAGATTGATTCCCAAAAAAGAGGGGCCGTAGCGTGCCCACTGTGCCCAGTACCAGGCGATCGCAGGCGCACTCCCTAACCCCATCCCACACCAGAGATAGCGGCAGGTCAACAACCGGGGCGTATCCCAGACGATGAAGCCAAAGCCAAGGCCAATCAGCAATAAGGCGATCGGTCCCTTCGTCAGCGCCATTAGCCCAAACCCAATGCCAACGCCCAGCCCCCAGCGCAAATCTCGCCGTGCCCGCAATAAACACCAGAGACTGAAGAGAAAAAAACACACCAGGGCACCGTCCAGCATGGCTAACCGCCCATGCCGAACCACAGGCAGCCAGGTCAGATAAATTAAGGCGGCGAATACGGCAGGAGTACGCTTAACGAAAATTTCTCGGCCAATTCCATAAAGCAGGGAAACAGAAAGGGCGGTTAATAGTGCTCCTGGCAGGCGGGCCATCCATTCATTCACACCCCCAATCGCAAAACACTGAGCAATCAGGATATGGATCAGCGTCGGTTTGTTGAGGTATGGTTGTCCTTCCAGAGTGGGATAGAGCCAGGTGAGGGAGCCAGCGGGGAAAGAGGCCGGGTCAGTGTGCGATCGCCAGATTTCCCGTGCTACCTGAGCTACGGTACCTTCGTCCCAGTCTCGCAGGGGTACCCCTCCCAGATTCACGGTCAGTAACAAAAGCGCCGCTGATCCCAAGGCCACCATCCACAGGGGGTCTACCCAGGGCTGAAAGGTGATTCTTTTTAACTTGCCCAACGTGCTACCGTCCCAACTCCCCATCATTGAATGCTTTGCAGTTTCTTAATTGCTTTCATTATCCCACCTTGCCATTATCCTTTCTGTATCCAGTACAGACGTGATTAGTCGCGTCTCTACCCTTTCTCCTACTCTGGGTAGAAAATAGCAGAAGGCAGAAGGGAAAGCCTATTTTCAGGATTGAGGGTGAGCGCAGATTATAACAGGCTTTCCAGGGATCATTTCTCAATAGGCGATCGGGATTGGTTGCAGAGTTTCCGTCGTTTGTCTGATGGGTTGAGGTTGGGAGCGGGGAGTCACTTCCACAAGTTGGTTAGGTTTGGTCAGCTGGCGAATCACGGTAGCCGATTTCTTAGTGGCCTTTGATGCCGCCAGGACAATTCTCCGTTGCCCTTGCTGGTGGGGGCCATGGAGCGATCGCGCTTGAGGACTGGCGATCGCGGATTGAACCGTCTCCAGAGAAATGGGATCTTTACTATCAGCAGGGACATCGACGACTGTCAAATACCCTGTAAAGTTTTTCCCGCCCGCTGTTTGCAGGGTGCGCAAAATTTTCGGCATATCGGATTTCAGCAATTGGCCCTGATCGCTGTACAGTTCCAGGGCCGACAGACAGCCGATGGTTGGGTTCCACTCATAGCTGTTGGGATAGTTCTTATCCTTACCGCTGAAGAAGTCAGGAGATTCACCGGAACCATGAATACGGAATAGACTGCGGCCCGATCGTCCCGCCCAGTAGGTTTGGTGGATAGGACGGTAACTGCGCCAGGATGGAGGTAACAATGCCTGATAATCTTCCAGACTGCCGGTGAACGCTCCGGGACGACCAGGGATAAATTGCTTGGCTCCGGGTTCAAAGGGAACAAACAGGTTCACCAGCGGAAACTGACCGTAGGCCCGAAAAAATTCATCGTTGTGTTGGGATATGGTGCCCTCAATCCGATAGATGCCCTGGGGGGTTTGGCCTCTGGTGAAATTCCAGCCCAGGCCATGAATCGATTCCAACAACAAAGGGACTGACCAGAGTTGGCCATCTTGCTTGACAAACTCGCCATTGCGGTCTTTCAGAATGGCTCGACAGAGGACTCTCCGGTTGGGGCGACAGAGGACATACAGATGCAGTTGTTGCGGTGCGATCGTCCAAGTCAACAAATCCCGCAACGGCGGTAGCGGCTGGGGAGTGGTGGCATCATCAATTTCCTGCAAGGTGGTCTGCAAGAATATATTGGTTCTCCAGCCAGGAAAACGAGATTTAACCTGATTGCCCATCCGTTGCAGTTCCGTGGCAACCATCCCTCCCTTAGCCAATCCCGATAGAGAAACCGCCACCCATTCGGGATTGCTACTTTGCTCGATCGTCTCTAAAAACCGCTGGCCAATAGAGCCATAAAAGTTGGGATCGCCGAGATAAAGCTGCGTCCCAACCTTCATGGCCGTGTCCACAATTGCCTTTTCCGCATCCGATAGCTCGGGACGAACCGTTTGCGCCAGAATTTTGTTGAGGGCTTCGGCGACAAACGGTTCCTGTGGTTCTATGACTGCCGTTGTCCAGAGCAAATGCCGCCAGTGAGATTGATTGGTCTTTTGCAGCGGGAACCGTTCCAGGTCAAAGTTGTCTGGCCGAATCTGGCGTACCTGTTGCTGGCGTTGGAGCACCCTGGCTGAGGAAGTGGCTTGAGGCTGCTTCTGAGCGGTCGCTGGGGTATCTAAAATGCCCGCATTGGATCTGGGGGTAGGCTTGATGGCTAATCCTAGAAGAAACAGCGCACTGGCAGTAGCGATCGCCTTTACAGTGCGTGGGTGGGCCAAAATGCAGGAGGTAAGGGGGGAGTGGAGGAAGCGTCTCATCGTAACGATTCAGACACGAAATAGAACTGAGCGATGGATACGAAGATTCCCTACTTTCTAACATTCCTGTTCCTGAAAACCAAACTGTTTAAAAACCGCAAAAAACTACTGACAAGATTTTCCGGGAAGGAACATCAGAATCGCTCTAGAATTCTTCATAAATTGAGCCACTGTGGTACTATCTGGATGGCTAAAGCGGCTGATTGCAACCAACTAGCCCTTCATGGTGGTGAGGAGATGACAGGAGTGCAAAATAATATATCGTCCAGAGGGTCGGGTACGCATCCCTTGCGTAGTCCATTTGAACCCATCCGTGTAGGTGTGATTGGGGTTGGCAATATGGGACAGCACCATGCCCGCATCCTGAGTATGTTAAAGGATGTAGAAATGGTGGGGGTTTCAGATGTCAATGTGGAGCGAGGAATTGATACAGCGAGCAAGTACCGGGTGCGCTTCTTTGAGGACTACCGCGATCTGTTGCCCCACGTTGATGCAGTCTGTGTTGCCGTTCCTACCCGCATACACCACAGCGTTGGTATGGCATGTTTACAGGCTGGAGTGCATGTACTGATTGAAAAACCAATCGCAGCCAGCATTGTGGAAGCGGAATCTTTAGTGAATGCCGCTGCCGAGTCTCAATGTATTCTCCAGGTCGGCCATATTGAGCGGTTTAACCCAGCCTTCCAGGAATTGAGCAAGGTGCTGAAAACCGAAGAATTGCTGGCCTTAGAAGCTCACCGAATGAGTCCCTATTCGCAGCGGGCCAATGATGTCTCAGTCGTCCTCGACCTGATGATTCATGACATTGATTTGCTGCTGGAACTGGCTGCGGCGCCTGTGGTCAGATTAACGGCCAGCGGTAGTCGTGCTTCCGGTTCCGGCTATCTCGATTACGTCACGGCAACCTTGGGATTTGCCAATGGTATTGTCGCCACCCTGACTTCCAGCAAAGTTACCCACCGCAAAATTCGACGGATTGCGGCTCACTGCAAGAACTCCCTGACTGAAGCCGACTTCCTAAATCACGAAATCCTGATCCATCGGCAAACGACTGCTAACTGCATGACCGATTACGGCCAGGTACTCTATCGACAAGATGGCTTGATCGAAAAGGTCTACACCAGCAATATCGAGCCACTGCATGCCGAGCTAGAACATTTTGTCGCCTGTGTGCGGGGAGGCAATCAACCTTCTGTCGGAGGAGAACAGGCCCTCAAAGCCTTGCGTTTAGCCAGCTTGATTGAACAAATTGCCCTGGATGGTCAACCCTGGCAGCAAGATTTGGAGGTGCATACGCCTCATCTTCCTGTAGTGGCGGTGTAAAGGTAGAAAACGGGGGAGGCAGAAGGCAGAAGCAGGAGACAGCTTATCCTTGGAATACCATTCTCCAAAAAAAATTTAGGAGTGGATGTTGCCTTCTGCCCTCTGTTTGAATTCCTACTTAGCGATCGCTAATGTCTGTTTTGCCGGACTGTTTTGCCGGAATTTCAACTAAAAAGGTTGTCCCCTGACCGGGTTGCGACTCACAGTTGAAAGTACCTCCATGCTTTTCTACGACAATTTTGTAACTGATGGAAAGCCCTAACCCGGTCCCCTTCCCCACAGGCTTGGTGGTGAAGAAAGGATCAAAAATTCGCCGTCTCACGGCTTCCGGTATTCCCGGCCCGTTGTCAGAAAATCGAATTTGTACCCGCTGATCGTCCGTGATCTGAGTTTGAATCCGAATGGTGGGTGAGCTGCAGGGCAGTTCAGCGTCAGGGCGGGAAGGGGAGCGATCGCATGTACCCCCCGGTTGGTTAGTTTGTGCCCAGTGTCCATTACTGTGAGCATCCTCCAAGGCTTCGATCGCATTGCCTAAAACATTCATAAATACCTGGTTAAGTTGCCCTGCATAACACTCCACCAGTGGCAGATTGCCGTATTCCTTAATAATCGTAATCCCCGGCCGATCGGATTTTGGCTTCAGTCGGTGTTGCAAGATCATTAGGGTACTATCAATCCCATCATGGATATCGACAGGCTTCATTTCTGCCTGATCCAGACGGGAGAAGTTACGGAGAGACAGCACAATTTGTCGGATGCGATCGACCCCTATTCTCATCGAAGACAGGGTTTTTTGCAAATCCTCAGTGAGGAATTCCAGATCAATGGCTTCGGCGCGATCGCAAATGGCTTGCACCGGATCTGGATAATGCTGCTGATAAAGCTCCACCAAACCCAGCAAATCTTGAGCATAGCTACTGACATGAGCTAGATTTCCGTAAATAAAATTCACCGGGTTATTAATTTCATGGGCGACTCCAGCCACCAACTGACCCAGGCTAGACATTTTCTCTGTTTGAATCAAATGAGCTTGAGCCTGTTTCAAATCATCCAGAGCCTGGGCTAATTGCTTGGCCTGGTGCTGAGTTTGAGCAAGTAAGTCAGCCTGTTGATAGGCCACCCCCAGTTGTCCAGCCACCTGAGTGAAAAAATTCACTTCCGACTCTGTCCACTGCCGGGGAGCAGTATGCTGGTAAGCGGCCAACAGTCCCCACAGGGTACGGCCCACAAAAATTGGAGCAATCAACTGAGCCTTGATCTGAAATTGCGCCAGCATATCCAGGTGGCAATCGGCAAATCCAGCCTGGTTCACATCATGCACCACCAGCACCTCATGATTGCGGTAGCGGCCTCCCTGAGTGTCTTGCAAGTAGGTGTCATTCCAAACGGTGCTGCTACCCGATTTTTGATTTTCTTTCCAGGTAGGATTAGTCGCTTCAAAATTGCTCACAAATTGGCCGCCCCAATCGGCATTGAAGCGGTAAACGACAACGCGATCGGCCCCCAATAAATGACAAGCGCCCTGGGTTGCGCTTTGAAAAAGTGTATTTACATCCAGGGACTCTCGCATCTTAGCCACCACATCAAACAACATTTGCTGTTGCTCAGCGATGCGCCGTAATTCCATGGCTTGTTGCTGAGTTTGAGTCAGTAATTCTCCTTGCTGTAGGGCTATATCCAGTTGGGCAGCAATCTGAGTCACAAATTGAATGTCCATGGTGCTCCAGGCTCGCGCTTCTGTACAGCTATGCACACCCAGTAACCCCCACAATTCATTGCCTTTCCGCAGGGGCAAAAGGAGATTAGCGACAACTTGCAGATTGGTTAATAATTCACGATGACAGTCCTGTAGTTCAGCATCATGAATGCTGGCTATGGCATAAACTTTGCCCTGTTGATACTCAGCCGCATATTTTTCACCGAAGCAGTGATCGTGGATCACTCGACCTAGGGTAGCCACAAAGGGTGGTACAACCTCTTCCGCAACGACCTGACCAGAGTCAAAATTAGAGTCTGAATCGAAGCGGAAAATGATTACGCGATCGACCTGCAGCGATCGCTGCACTTCTGTCACCGTCGTTTTGAAAATATGCTCCAGATCCAGCGATTCCCGAATCTTGGTAACGACTCGCAGCAAAACTGCCTGTTGTTCTCCAGCCAGTTGCAATTCAGCCGTGCGCTTTGCCACCTGTGCTTCCAATTCGGTATTGAAGGCTTGTGTTTGCTGATGCATGGCATACTGTTGAATTGCCGTGGCAAATTGATAACCTAATGCCTGTGCCAACTCCACATCTGCCTCAGTCCATTGATGCAGTTGTCCCTGTTTTGATTCTTTCCAGGCCTCAAAAGACAGTCGGGGTTGCACCTGCCGTTCATCTGGATCGAACCATCCCGCCCACAGCGTTTCCACTGCAATTTCAGAACGAAAAACGGTCAAGTAGCCCAGAAGTTGTTCGCGATATTGCAAGGGAACAGCCAGGATGCCACGAATCAAGGTGGATTTGAAAGCAGGTTGGAGATAGCGTAACTCAGACACTTGATATAGGTCAGGAATCACCCACGCAGTCTCAGGCTGAGCCGTGAAATGATCCTGCCAGATGGAATATTGCTCCATGCAGTGAAACTGCATTTGTTCTGGGGGTATGGGTTGGGAGCCACAGGTATATAAGGTTCCGGTTGACAGAGGCAGATTCTCTTCAGGAACAGCAACCTTGGCATTGAAGGTAGTTGGCAGTAAATAAAGCCTGCCACCTGACCCATTGAGTGCGGTGACAGTTTCTTCTAGGGCCGTCTGCAGTTCGAGCTTCGAAAGGGAATGTAACAAGTCTGCAACCCGGTTGACAGTGGCTTCCCGTTGTGCCTTTTCCTGGACTCGGCACAATAATTCAGCTTGCGCGATCGCAACTGAAAACTGGTTCACTACCATTTGCAACATCTGTAGCTCTTCCAGGGGAATGTCTCGCGCTTCTGCGTGGTGAGCTACCAATAACCCCCACAAATGATTCTGATGGATGATCGGTACAACGGCTGAAGATTGCACCCCCATTGCCGTCAAGTACTTTTGATGGCAGGGATCGACCTGACGGTAGGCAATTTCTTCAGCATCCAGAGTTATATCCATTTCGGGTAAAATGCTTTGCCCAATTTTCCCCGTAGCTACATTTACAATTGAGCGCACCTTTGACCGAACAAAAAGTTCACGATAGGAAGCAGGAATATCATCTTTGGGGAAGTTTAAACCTAATAAGGAAGGTAATCGCTGCAAATTAACTGATTCAGCAATCACCTGGCCACTCTCATCGGGGTGGAATTTGTATACCATCACGCGATCGCAATGCAAAAAGAGTCTGACTTTATTTGCGGCAGCTTGAAGAATACTCTGCAGATCTAGCGATCGTTGGATGCTATCAGTAATACAACTCAGAAGATCAGTTAATTTTCGATTTTCTAAATGCGGTTCACTAGGGCTATGCATTTTTATTTTCCCCAACTAACTACTTTTATCCTGTAAATCTCTGGGCGGTATGAAAAAAACTTTGCGCTCAGTATAGACAATTTTCTACAAATTTCTAAGGGATCAGTATGGAAATTTCTAAGGGATCAGTATGGAAATTTCTAAGGGATCAGTATGGGCAAATCTTGAAGCGAAATCACCCAGGCGTGGCCGGATTTTGAGGGATTTTTTAC